>DQYM01000069.1 GCA_011040545.1 Candidatus Bathyarchaeota archaeon
ACACGCCCATCACCTCCTCAAGAAGCGTCCTCTAAGCTCAAGCAGGTGCCTAGCGAAATCAAGGGCACCACCAGCTCGGCTTGCGTACCTCAGGAACTCCTCATAAAGGGCCTTTAGGTCAGCCTCATCCATGCTGATCCCCCTTAGCTGCTCATAGAAGCGTAGCTCTGATAGCTGCTCCTTGAAGTCCTCCACTAAGACCATCTTAAGCCCTACCCCATCCCTTAGCTCAGTTGATATAGCCCGTTCTACCAACCTAGCTAGCACCTCATCTACAAACGTCCTATCTGGCTCGGGGAGCTCCTCAAGCCAGGGCATGGCCTCCCTAGCGACCTGGTGGGCTAGCTCATGGATTATTATATGGAGGGCATGTGATATCGCCATCCTAATGTCCTTCAGGAGCCCTGGGCTAGCTTCAAGCCCAAAGAGCCCCATTAGCTTCTCTACGGCAATTGGTATGGCCGTGCCGAGTTCCTCCTTAAGCTCCTCAACTAGGCCCCTTAACCTACCTTCTACCATCGCTATGGCCATCATGTCCATGCTAATAAGGCTTCTTTAATCCCTCGGGGTAGCTAGCAGCTTGGTGCCTGGTGCAAACGCTAATTAGCTTCTGCTCCATAGGCCAGTGAAACATGGGAGCTGAGAGGGGAAGGGAGATAATAGGCCGTGGGACGTGGGTGGATAAGGTAGCTAAGGAGATAATTGAGCGTGAGGAGAGGCTTGGCCGTAAGCTAGATGTGCTTAGGGCGGAGATGGGCATAGGTGCCTCTGGCATACCACACCTAGGTAGCTTTAGCGATGCTGCTAGGGCACACGCCGTGAAGCTAGCCCTTGAGGACCTCTCTGGCCGAAGGGCAGAGATGATTGCCTTTGCCGATGACATGGATGGCCTACGCTCCGTCCCCCTCGGCATGCCCCGTGAGCTTAAGGAGTGGATAGGGCACCCAGTATGCCGTATCCCCGACCCCTGGTCGTGTCATGAGAGCTTTGCCGACCACGTAGAGCACATGCTCATGGAGGCCATGGATGCCTGTGGCCTAGAGTACACATTCGTGTCTGGCCACGAGGCCTATAGGCGTGGCCTCCTAGCACCACAGATAAGGACCATACTCACCAGGGCCGAGCAGGTCGGCCGTATAGTATCGGAGGTAACTGGCTCTGAGAAGTACCTAGAGGCCCTTCCTTACTTCGCCATCTGCGAGGAGTGTGGCCGTATCTACACGACCAGGGCCTACGCATTTGACCCAAGGACAGATCGTGTGGCCTACAGGTGCGAGGGAGCCGAGATAAAGGGTCGGTGGCTTGAGGGATGTGGGCACGAAGGTGAGGCAAGCATAAGGCGTGATGATGGAAAGCTGGCCTGGGTAGCAGGTGAGTTTGCTGCACGCTGGGCAGCCCTCAAGATATGCTTTGAGGCCTATGGGAAGGATATAGAGGCATCTGTTATATCAAATGATAGGATATGCCGTGAGGTCCTTGGCTTTGAGCCACCATACCACGTCCGCTATGAGCTCTTCCTAGATAAGAGTGGTCGTAAGATGTCTAAGTCAGTAGGCAACATCTTAACGCCACAGCTATGGCTTAAGTACGGCCCACCTCAGAGCCTCCTGCTCCTGATGCTCAAGAGGTTCGTTGGCGCCCGCAAGGTGGATATAACAGATGTGCCTAGGTACACGGATGAGCTAGATAAGCTTGAGCAGGTATACTTCGGCTTAATTGAGGTAAGGGATGAGTTTGAGAGGGCCAAGCTAAGGGGCCTCTACGAGTACGTATGGCACCTAAGGCCACCTAAGCGCCCAATGGGCGTCTACGTGCCCTACAACCTACTTGCCTACCTAGCCCTCATAGCACCCAGGGGCTCAGAGGAGGAATACATAATCTCATCCCTCAGGGCCTACGGCCTCTTGAGTAAGGGGCAGCCAGTACCAGATAGGCTCCTAGAGAAGATACGATATGCCATTAGGTGGTCCCGTGATTTTGGCGCCCAGCTAGTGGAGAAGGAAGAGCGGGTAGAGCTCTCAGGTGCTGAGAAGGAGGCTGTCCTTGAGCTAGCTGACTTCCTATCAACGGAGAGGGCTGGCGAGGAAGTGCAGAATGCTATCTTTGAGATAGCTAGGACTCACGGCCTTAAGCCAGCAGATTTCTTCAGGCTCCTATACACGATACTGCTTGGCATGCCAAGGGGGCCAAGGCTAGGGCCATATATAGCTCGTGTGGGCTGCCGAAGGGTAGCTGAAGCACTTAGGAAGGCAGCGGGGGCCAGCTAGCTCAGCCAGGCCCCCTTTGCTCCCTCACGGCCACTATAAAGGCCCTTAGCTCCCTAACCACCCTGGCACCTAGGGCCTCTACCTTGTGCCTAAGGTCTTCTAGCCTATACCTGATGAACTCCTCCTCGGCCTCGCTAAAGCTAAGGGCTTTATACCTCTCCTCTGCCCTCCTCAGCAAGGCAAGCAGGTCCCTCTCCTCCTCAAATAGCTCAACCTTCACCACCCTAAAGCCAGATGAGGCCAGAAGGCCCTTCAAGGCCGTTAGGTAGAGGTTGCCAAAGCCTAGCATGTGGGAGCCTAGGTGAAGGAAGTCCCTAAGGGGGCCTGAGATATCATGCCCTCCCTCTGATAACTCCCTCAGGGCCTGGAGCTCATGTAGAATTCCCCTTATCTCATTTAGGAGGGCATCTTTCTCATCCCTTGGACATGGCTCCCTTATTGTGAGCTTGCCACCTGGCTTCAATATACGGGCTACCTCAGATATTATGCGTTTGACAATAAGCCAGGGATGGTGGTGGAGCATGTAACTGATGTTCACTACATCAAATGCCCTATCTTTAAATGGCATATCTGTGGCATCAGCAGCAAGCAAATAGGCCCTACGTCCCTTGAGGACCTCTTTAGCTAGCTCCAAGGCCCCAAGCGATATATCAAATCCTACTACCTCGCAGGGGCTTGCCTCTAGGATGGCTAGGGCATCTGGCCCGTATCCGCAACCTACATCCAGGATTAGGCCAGAGAGGCTGAGCTCCTTATAGGAAGTAGCTCTCTTCCTTGCTGATTCCACCACTTGCCTTGGCTTAAGCTCCCTAGCCCTCCTACCGAACCTCTCTGCCTCGTGGAGCTTCTTGGCCATGTAAATGGGGCTCCTGAGGATGGCTTCTTCATGGCCTCCACCCACTGCCACACCACCCGCCCAGTAGGTAGGGCTAGGGGCGCTAATCCAGGTTGGCCTTCCTCCCAGGCCCCTCAACGACCTCTATGAAGGATGCCACCCCAGTTGTTAGCTCTAAGCCCCAAGGCCCCTCACGTGCCCTTACGTTGTGGACCCTTATCTTCGTCCCAACTGGGATTGAGATCAGCTGGTCGGCTAGGTCCCGCCAGGCTGAGAGCCTCATCTGGCCAGTTCCATCGCTTACCTGTGTGCTCGCTACGCTCACTACATCGCCAGAGGACGTTACGACCTCCCTTAGCTCAGGGGCAGCTTCTATAATGACCTCAACTGTAAATGGGCCACCTGGCCCCTTTATCTCACCAAGGGGCTTTAGCTCTGCCTTAGTTACCTGTGGCACTTCTACATCAAGCCCTTCTGGGTTCAGCTCAATAGATCCAAGCTTGCCGATGTTCAGCACTAGCTCGCCCCTCCGCTCCCTCACGTAGGCATTCCTGAGCAACAGGACATCGCCTGGCCTCACCTGGCTAGCTAACTCAGCCTTATCGTTCCATAGGTCTAGCCTCACGGCCCCACTCTCATCTGCTACTACGAGCGTGGCCACCTTCCCCGTCCTAACGGGCCTAATGCCCCCTACCCTAAGGACCTTCACGGCCATGCTAATGCCAGATTGACCTGGCTTTAGCTCTGAAATCTTAACTGCCCCTTCCAAGCCGATTTCAACTTTCTCTGATAGGACCTCAACCTGGACCTCCCTCTCAGCATGGAGCTCCAGCTCGCCAGTGAGCGTCTCCTTTACCTTAGCCCCTAGTACACGGATCTTGGTGCCTAGCTCAAGCCCATCACAGGCATCTGCAGCCCTATCCCAGAGGACTACCGTTATGCTGCCCGTCCCATCCCTCACTCGGAGCCTAAGCACCTTCCCCTGGGAGCCATCTGGCCTCCTGAACACGGTTGGCCCCCTCATGGCGGTTACGAAGCCCTCTACGCTCGCTATGGGCGTGCTAGGCCCTATGGAGCTTATCTCAACTGGCTCTGGGAATGGGCTTGGGAAGGCGCTTTCATCTACGCCAGCTGGCTCAACCTCTATGGTGGACCTAGGCCCCACGTGGACCTCCACTACGCCCCTAAGCCCCTCCCTCGTGCGGGCATGGGCTATCCTCACGACCTGGCCTACCTCAAGCGTGCCATCACGGACTAGCTCTGCCTTATCACCCCATAGGACAACCCTAACTGAGCCCGTCCCATCTGCTAGCCTCAGGCTAGCCATCTTGCCAGTAGAGCCATCCCTACGCCTGAAGACCTTAACGCCCCAGATCCTCATTATTCGGCCAGTTATGGTAACATCGCTTAGGCCAGTTACCAAATCCCCTATTGGTATGCCTACGTCCGTGCCCCCCTCTAGCTCAACCCCTAGCTCCTTAGCTACCTCAAGGGCTGAGATCAGCATGCTAACGCCAAGTGCCCTAGCCCTCTCCTCTATGGCCCTTAGGAGCTCCTCACGTGAGAGGCCAGGCTCAGCAGCTAGTATGCGCTCTACCACCTCCTCTAACGACATGCCCTTCCCTCTCCCACCTTGCCCCCTGCTGCCTACGCTCGCTTCTTCTCCCTCCCATAGGCTAGGTAGAGGAGGGCCAGTAAGAGCGTTATGAATATGAGGCCACTAGCTAGCGTCATGATTATGTCAAAGAAGCCACTCTTAGTTATGGCTGCTAGCACCCCCACCAGCCTCATGGCCCCTCAGCTCCTCCACCAAGGCCTCATACTCCTCGTCATCGCACTCAACTACCTCGTGCCAATTTAAGCACTCCGCTAGCCTCTGTGCTATGATGTGGTAGCATAGCCTTACCTCACCATCTATGACCCTGAAGTAGAAGTCATCACAGGAGCAATACGGTGCCCCAGGCATGACTATGTACTCCTTCTCCTTCCCGACCACGGTCCAGACCACCCGCCCACTTGGCCTAAAGACGTACTTCTTCACCCTACGCTCCCTAAGGGCCTCAAGGGCGCTAGCTAGCCTCTTCCCAAAGGCCCTAAACAGCCTTGCTAAGTGCGAGAACCTTAGGTGTCCAAGCTCACGGACCTCTGAGCAAACCTCATCAAGCTCTGCTAGGCCAGCACGGGCCATGCCAATAGCCCAAGCGAGTAAGCTACATGGCCCTGGATAAATCTTAGGTGCTCAAGGGCCTTCAGGCCAGGGGAACGCTTATCAGTAGGCCCCCTAGCCCTCCCCCTGAGGTAATCGGATTGCCCATAATGATATACAAACTCCTGGTTGAGGCCGTTAAGGCATACGGGAGGCCAGTTACAACGAGGGAGCTCATGGAGTACGTGAGGAGGCGCATCCCGATGTGCGCAGATCACGTCCCCGACCACCTGCCAGTTCTGTACAAGCACGGCCTAGTTGAGAGGCACTTAGACCTCAAGCAGAAGGCCTACGTCTGGGCACCTAAGGAGCCAGTTAGGTCGGAGGTTGAGCTAGCCCGTGAGTACCCAGAGCTGTTCATGGAGTCCATGTACTACTACGCCGTATCAGAGGAGGTAGCCGAGGGCCCCATCCCACTTGACATAGTGATAGAGCTGCTCTACGAGATATCAGGTGGTAGGGAGGAGAGGCCAAAGGTAAGCTTCGTTAGGAATGTGCTAAAGCGCTTTAAGGAGAAGGAGCCAGAGCTGTACAAGCGCTTCGCCGAGAAGTTCCTAGCTAGGAAGGGTGAGGGAGGGGATCCAGAGCTCCTAAGGCTAGTTAAGCAGGTCATTAAGGAGCTAGCTGAAGAGGGGAAGGGGGCCAGCTAGAGTAGCCCCTTCCCAAGCTGGCTCACGGTGCCGAGGAAGGTGCCATCAAGCATGAATACCTCCGCACTACCCAGCTGGGCACAGCCACACCTAAGGATAGGCCCTATCAGGCCCTCCTCACGCCTACGTGAGTTAAGGGCCTGCCCACCTAGGAACTCGTTGAAGGATGGCATTATGATGAGCTTGCTGACGCCTACGTGGCCTGGGGCAGGGCCTAGCCTACCCCTCTTCCCCATCTCGGAGGCCAGGCGGTGCCCATCGCACTTCATCACGAGCCAGACCCTCTTGGTCGTCCTGAAGTAAGGTGCCCCCCTCAGCAGGACCACTGGGTGCATGTGGCCAGATATGAGGCACTCGCACTCAAGCAAGCTTGGATCTGGCCATGCGTGGCCGTGGAAGAGGCCGAACCTACCTATGGCTATGCCACCAGTGCTGAGCAGCTCAACCCCATCTGGCAGGAGGGCCTCAAGCTTCCCATCGTGGTTCCCTGGTACTACCCTGATCCGCCCGACCAAGCCCATTAGCTTCTTGAAGAAGGTGGGGATGGCAGCCCACTCCTCTGCCTCAGCTCCCACTATCGTGTGCTTTACATCGCCTAGGAAGAGGAGCTCACCTGGCCTAAGGGCCTTAACTAAGCGCTCAATCCTAGCTAGCATCTTGCCGACCTGAGATGGTATGTGGAAGCCCTTATCGGCTAGGGCCGATTCCCAGCCTATGTGCAGGTCGGCTACAACCAGCGTCCGCTGCCCACCTGGCCCCTCCAGGAGGAGGGCTGCCTCACCGCTTACGGCCCTCACGCCTGGTGCTAGCTCTAGTAGCTCCATACCGCCAAGCCTATAAGCAAGGGCATAAATTTCCTTTTTGCGTGCTGGACATGGAACGTAGGAAGTTTGATGTAGTCATCGTCGGTGCTGGACCTGCTGGCCTCTTCACGGCACTTGAACTCGTTAAGCACGGTGGCCTTGAGCTCCTAATAGTGGATAAGGGGCCTGACCTTGAGGAGAGGAAGTGCCCAGCCCTTGGGGGCCGTGCGTGCCTTAGGTGCCCAACCTGCTCCCTCCTCAGTGGCTGGGGTGGGGCAGGTGCCTTCAGCGATGGCAAGCTCACGTACTCGCCTGATGTCGGGGGCTGGCTATCAAGCTTGGTGGGCAAGGAAGAGCTCATGGGGCTGCTCAAGGAAGTAGATGATATTTACCTACGCTTTGGTGCCCCAAGGAAGCTATATGGGACGGATGAGGACTTAGTAGCTGAGATAGCCAGGAGGGCCTCTAAGGCTGGCCTGAGGCTCGTGCCCCAGAAGGTAAGGCACATGGGCACTGATGGCTGCCTAAGGATCCTAAGGAGGATTAGGTCCTACCTAGAGGGGAGGGTTGAGATATGGATGAGGACGGAGGCCTCAAGCATACTAACTGAAGCTGGTAGGGCTAGGGGCATTAGGCTAGCAAATGGGGAGGAGGTAAGGGCCAAGTACGTGGTCCTAGCACCAGGCAGGGGAGGGACAGAGTGGCTTAAGTCCCTAGCCCACCAGCTCAACATCAAGGTCCATGCTAACCCAGTAGATGTAGGCGTTAGGGTTGAGGTGCCCAGCGTTGTAGCAGAAGAGCTAACGGATGCCCTCTACGAGCCCAAGCTAGTTTACTACTCCAAGAGGTTTGATGATAAGGTTAGGACCTTCTGCGTAGCCCCACATGGCCACGTGATAATGGAGTACTACGATGGCATCATCACTGTGAACGGCCAGAGCTATGCAGATCGCTCACTATGGACCGATAATACTAACTTCGCCATATTGGTTAGCTCCGAGTTCACAGAGCCATTTGAAGACCCAATTGCCTATGGCAAGCACATAGCTGCCCTCACGAACCTCATATCAAGTGGCGTTCTCGTGCAGCGCCTCTCTGACCTCCTCATGGGCAGGCGCTCTACGCCAGAGAGGGTAGAGAGGAGCATAGTCAAGCCGACCTTGCCATCTGCTACGCCAGGGGACCTAGCCTACGTGCTCCCCTACCGCTTCCTAGCCGATATACTTGAGATGCTGAAGGCCCTTGATGCCCTCATGCCAGGCGTATTCAGTAGGCACACGCTCCTATACGGTGCTGAGGTCAAGTTCTACTCCCTTAGGATTGAGGTAGATAGGCACCTTGAGACCCCAATTAAGGGCCTATTCGCTGCTGGAGATGGCGTTGGCCTAACTAGGGGCCTAGCACAGGCTAGTGCCTCTGGCCTCCTCGTGGCAAGGGAGATAGCAAGGCGTGAGGGGGCACTAGCATAGCCTACACATGATGGAGAATATCTGGCTCCTGTGCTCTACCATTAGGAAGCTCGTCATTAGGTCAGCCCCACCTACGTATGGGCTTGGGATAACGCCATGTGGTACCCTTAGGTACTCTATCTGCCTCTCAAGCATGGTTATACGGCCCGTCTTGTAGGTCCTGAAGAACGATGTAGCCTGTAGGAATAAGCCCTTGAATAGGGCCTTAACCGCAAATGGAGTTATAACAGCCATAGCGATTAAGCACGAGGCCAGCCAGCGTAGCGTCCTCTTAACGCCCTCCTTCTTTAGGGCCACGTACTGGACGATTGGGTAGCTAGCTAGCATGTATATGGTCGTGGCTAACTGGATGGGCCAGGGGAGGCCTAGCACCTCTAGGATGTTCGGCACGCTTAGCCCTAGCAGCATGGATACGATAGAGGCAGCGAAGCTGAATAGTGTCATAAAGCCAGCGAAGTTCGTTAGGCCATCTAAGACTAAATCAAGCTTCCTCTTAGCAGAGAGCTTGCGGGAGCTAAGTATGGCCTTTAGGTTCCTCTTGAAGTCCCTAGCCCGCCCCTCTATCCACCTGCACATCTGCCCCACGAAGTTCCTAAACGTAGATGGGCACTCAGTAAGCACCTTCAGGTCCTCTAGGAAGAATATCTCATACCCATGCGTGTAGATCCTCACGGCCATATCGTAGTCCTCAGTTATGCTAGTGCCAAAGCCACCGATTTCATCAAGTACATCACGCCTCACCATCATGAGGCCACCCCCTAGCTGGGGGGCAGCACCAGAGGCAAAACGGCCAGCATAATCTACGGCGTAGGCCGTGCTCATTAG
This sequence comes from Candidatus Bathyarchaeota archaeon, assembly GCA_011040545.1. Classification (GTDB taxonomy): domain Archaea; phylum Thermoproteota; class Bathyarchaeia; order EX4484-135; family EX4484-135; genus EX4484-135. Next base: position 9,056 of record DQYM01000069.1, read on the forward strand.
GGTCCTAGCAGCCCTAGTTATCCAGTTCTCATCTGCATTTAGCACCGTGTACTGGTAGCCCTGAACGGCAGCTACCTTGTCGCTTATGAAGCAGCTAAGCATCCTCTGGATGGCGTCCCTCGGCGGTATGCAATCTGCATCAACGACCATGATGAACTCTGTTTCAGGCCTAACGTGCTTTAAGCCTTCATCAAGTGCCCCTCCCTTCCAGCCCTTCCTGTGCTCCCTGTGGATAACCCGTATCCTTGGGTGCCTCTCCCAACGCTTAAGTATCTCCAGTGTTTCATCTGTTGAATCATCAACTACCAATATCTCGTAGTTATCGTAGTCAAGGGAGAGGCAGGCCCTTAGGACACGCTCAACTACGTTTCTCTCATTATAGGTTGGCACCATTACCGTTACAAAGGGCCTCTTTTCCACTAGGCCCCCATTTAATAGGCACTTGGATATCTTCTTCTTATACCTTAGGGCGTAGAAGCAGAGCACGCAGTACCTAGTGCATAGGAGGAAGAAGTAGGCGAAGGAGAGATTGCAGAGGACCGTGAATACTAGCTCCAGCACGCCTGTATCAAGCACCTTCCATCCCCATTTTCTCCGAGAACCCCTCCCTTGGGGAATAAATATAAGGCTTACGAGAAGGAGCTTAGACATGCTTAATTACGGCATTAGGCTTAGGGCATGCTCCTCAATTCTACTGGCCAGTTTGAGCTTCTCCATGCCGTGCTTTACCATATCAATGCTAGGTGTTACCGATGGATCTACGCCCCTCATGAGGGCTAAGTAGAGGCTGGCTACCTCGCCCACGTAGAGGACCGAGAACATCTCCTCTAGCCTACTAGAGCCCCTAGCACGTATCTCCAGGATCCTAGCGACCTTCCCTGCTATTATCTGCTTTGTTAGCTCTATCCTGGCCTTTACCTCTGGCCCCTCACGTGGGCTCCTAAGGAAGATGACTGAGAAGCCCTTCGTTAGGGCTTCCTCCCCCTCCCAGCCCACGATTTCATCATGGTTTAAGTCGGGTATGCAGTTGTAGAAGCTAGGCACCTTGGAGTTCTCATTGAATTGAGTTTTAAGCCTATAAGCTACTGCCCTAAGGTGGCCAAACCCATAGACAACTGGCACGGTGCCCATTATACGTGATGCTAGCTCCTTAGCCCTGTTCTCCTCCTCTGGCACATCTGGGCCTAGCTCATCTCTCATGGCCATTAGGAGGGAGACAGCTGCCTTAACCTGCTCCCTAAGGCCCTTAGCCACGTTAAATCTCTCAGCAAGGATAATAAGTGGTATGAAGAGGTATGGAAGAGCTGCCCTAGGCACCATACCTTCTGGGACATCTAGTATTGGCACCTTAAGCTTCCTGCACAAGTAGGCAAGCCTACCACCTGAGGTTATGGCGATTACCATGCATTTCCTCTTTAGTGCCTCTAGGAAGGTAGAAAGCGTTTCCTCCGTGTTGCCTGAGTAGCTTATGGTAAAGACAAGCGCCCCTTCCCTAACGTAGCTAGGCAGGTGATAGCCCCTACACGTTATAATCGGAACCTCAACTTGATCTACTAGTAGATCGCTAAGCAGATCGCCACCTATGGCTGAGCCACCCATCCCAGATACC
>DQYM01000028.1 GCA_011040545.1 Candidatus Bathyarchaeota archaeon
GCACCAGCCATGCTAGTGCCAGAGACCACCCAGTAGTAGTAATCAACTGAGCGCCAGTCGTAGTATAGCGTGATTATGTTCTCACCTGGGGCCACGATATCTGGCTTCATCCTTAGGGCAGCGTTTGGACCTGGGGCTGGGAACGGTAGGCCCCTAGCCCCACGGCCCGTGGTTGGGCCCCTAGCTGACCAGTATGGTATGAGGTCAAGCTCGTTGCTAGCGCCAACAGTGATTATGGACTCTAGGTTAGCAGGGGTAGCTATCGTGCCGTAGCCTGGGCCCTCATTGCCAGCAGCCCAGACCACGGTAACGCCGTTCTGGACGGCCCACTCAATGGCGTAGAACACTGGGTAGAGGTCCTCCCAGTACATTATGGTGTAGAGCCAATCAAAGCCTATGGCACAGTATATCACATCAGCACCACGGGTTACAGCATACATTATGCCAGAGATTATCCAATCTATATCGGTGTTGCCATCGGAGTCAATTACCTTAACGTTCATGAGGAAGCAGCCAGGGGCAACACCAATTACGCCCTCTGGCGTGGTGTAGGAGTAGTTGTAGGTATCAGTATCGGCGCAGTAGTAGCGTATACGGCCACCAGTACGGCCAGTGCTGCCTATCACGTGGGCAACGGCGGTGCCGTGGCCAAAGCCATCATACGTGCCCTCGCCAGTGAAGTCAACCTCATCTATTACCTTGTTCTTAAGCCTCCAGGCGGGGTCTGGGAAGTCCTCTGGGAAGTAGAAGTTCGGGAAGTCCTTGTTTATACCGCTATCAAGTACGGCAACTACAACGCCCATGCCAGTGTAGCCCTCAGCCCACACATCGTAAGCGCCTATCTTGGCTAGGCTCTCGTTCATCAGGAATATCCATGGGCTGTGCTCAGGCCTCTTGCCAGCTACGAAGGAGGCAATCATCTTATCGTTTAGGAGCCTCTCACCTACGTTCACAGCTACATCGCCATAGATGGCCACTACGCCAGGGATATCGGCTATGGCGTTGAGGAGATCCTCATCAGGAGGTATTACTGCTGATATGAATGGGAGGACCCCCTCGTAGGTGTTCGTTACCCTAACGCCAGCGGGCAGGGAGTGTAGCACATCAGCAGTAGGCTCGTACTGTATGATTATCCTAAGCTCAGTTACATCTGGGCTCTCAAGGGCCTCAAGTAGGTTTGGTGATATCTTGAAGCCTGGCCTGTACTTCTCAAACAGCTCTGGTGCTATCTCACTTGCCATCGGTGGCCTTGGTGGGAAGCCAGACCTACCTGCCTCAGCTGAGGCAGAAGGGGCCGGGGAGGCAAGCGTTGCTTGCCCTGGTAGGGGTATCATTGATACTAGCATCAGTAGGGCAGCAAGCGTTGCCATCAGTGATAGCAAATGGCGTTGCACCTTTATTTCACCCGCCTCTCTTCGTGTGGGGCTCATATCCCTAGACTTAAAAGCCTTACGGCTCCTTCTGAAGTAGTACGAATTTCACATGTTTTTATGGAAGGGAAGGAGGAAAACACCATTAACTAGTCGTGGCCCCCTGGTGCATATGGGGGCTGCCACGCCCTTATAAACATTTATAAGAGGGCATGGTGTCGCCCTGGCTCAGCATGTCCCTTCCCTAGCCCTGGGGGTTAGCAGAACAGGCAGCAAGGTTTATATTAGCAGGGATACGGGGGGATTTGAACGGAGGCGAGGGATTGTGAAGGGGAAAGGAGAGGGTGGGAAGGCGAGGGGCGAGGAAGGCTTTCCTTTAGTAAAGCTTGTCGATGTGCATAAGGTATACAAGCTAGGTGAGGTAGAGGTCCATGCCCTTAGAGGCGTTAATCTAGAAGTTGAGCGAGGCGAGTTCGTTGCCATCGTAGGGCCATCTGGCTCAGGTAAGAGCACGTTGCTGAACATGATAGGAGCCATGGACAGGCCTACTAAGGGCCAGGTGTTCATAGAGGGCCAGGATATCACTAAGATGAGCGATAAGGAGAGGGCTAAGCTCAGGTTGGAGAAGATCGGCTTTGTATTCCAGCAGTACCACTTGATACCATGGCTCCCTGCCATAAAGAGCGTTGAAATACCACTTATGATAGCTGGCGTCCCACCGAAGGAGAGGCGGAAGAGGGCAGAGGCCCTCCTGCATGAGGTTGGCTTGGGCGACAGGATGTGGCACAAGCCATCTGAGCTCTCAGGTGGCGAGCAGCAGAGGGTGGCTATAGCTAGGGCACTAGCTAATGAGCCAGAGATCCTCCTCGCAGATGAGCCAACTGGCAACCTGGATACTAAGACGGGTGCTGAGATAGTAAAGCTCATACGGAGGCTAAATGAGGAAAAGGGGGTTACTTGCATAATCGTAACACACGACCTAGAGGTAGCTGCAGCAGCTAGGCGTGTCCTCTACCTAAGGGATGGTCGTATAGTAAGGGGACAGCCACTAGCAGCTAAGGTCGGTAAGGAAAAAGCCTTAAGGCCTGAGGAGGAGGGGGAGGGGGCATGAGGATAGCTGATGTATTAAGGCTGGCTAAGGACCACATGGTCACAAGCAAGCTTAGGACGGCACTGACCATCCTCGGCATAATAATGGGCGTTATGGCCATGACGGCCATCCTATCCGTCAGCGAGGGCTTCGGCATAGCCATAAGGGAGGCCATGGAAACGTACTTCAACGTTAGGGTTATCTTCGTAACAGGTATAGGTACCTTTGGGACCCAGGAGTGCAAGCTATACCTAACCGATGTAGAGTACATACGTGTACACATGGCAGATGTAGTAAACGATACATTTCCAGGTGTGTTCGGGGCCGTTAGGGTCCAGGTGAACTCAACCTACTGGACTAACTACCAGTTAGTCATGGGCTCAAGCCATGAGAAGGGGCAGAAGGTATGGCCAACGCTCTACGTACCACTTAAGGGCAAGATACCAAGTGATGTAGATAAGAAGGGCGTGGTGCTGGGATACAAGGTCGCCCTATTCCTCGCTAGGCTTAAGTTCAAGACAGAGGACCCAGCCGTCCTCGTGGATAAGACATTAAGGCTGAGGGTTGAGATGCCCCTGCCGAGCACGGCCGTTGAGGGGACCGATATAGCTAGCGTAACGCTCTACAGGGAGGTAACAGTCATGGTAAGAGCAGTCCTAAAGGAAACAGGCGTCAACCTAGCTGGATTTGATGTAGATAGCTCTATCATAGGGACGTTTGAGGCTGTAAAAGAGTGGTTCAGGCCACCTGAGCCCACCAACGAGGGGTTTGCTCAGATAAGCGCCCGTATTGAATGGAGGAGCGGGGAGGTAGATGAGGTGGATGGAGCTGAGCTGAAGACGCTCATGGAGGCAATCACAGTTGATGATGAAACGCTCTGGGATAGGTACGTGGACTGGTACAATACTAGGATGGCAGATTACGATGAGCTAGCATCAATCATCGTGGTCTACGCAAAGGACGTGGATTACGTAGAGGAGATAGAGAAGAGGCTTAAGGACTACTTTGAGCACACTGGGAGGGAGCAGGCTAAGGTAATCGCCCTTAAGGCCTACGCAAGGGCTATTGAGGGTGTGCTAGGCATCTTCAGGAGCCTCCTCATAGTGCTAGGCGTCATAGCGGTCATAGTGGCCTCCCTGGGCGTGTTCAACACCATGACCACGAACGTTAGGGAGCGAGTGAAGGAGATAGGCATAATGAAGGCCATAGGGGCCACGAGCGGGACGGTGCTGAAGCTCTTCTGGTCAGAGGCCATACTGATGGGCATAATAGGGTCCTTCCTAGGCGTCCTAGCTGGCTGGGGGGCTGCCTGGGTAATAGCTGCTACTGGCCTCCTGAAGGGCATCGTGGCATTTGGCGCTGTCTTCACGGTAACGGCTGAGCCCATAATGACGCTAGAAATAGCCATCTGGTCCTTCACGGTGTCCCTCATCTCCACGGCGATATTCGGCTACCTACCAGCTAGGTGGGCATCTAAGTACGATCCAGTCGTTGCCCTAAGATATGAGTAGAAGGACAAAAAATTGAACTAAAAGTTTTTATATCTGGTAAAGCTACCAGGCTAGTTGGAGAACCTAGGGGGAGTTCCATGCCCCGATTAGGGCCTAGGGTTGGGCTTGGGAGGGCAGCTAAGGTAGCCCTCCTCGTGGCTATAATAATGGTGGTTGGCCCAATGGCTGGCTACTTCTACATCATGGACTACGTTAGGGGGCTCAGCGAGCAAGTCCATGCTGAGGTAAAGTCCATGAACATCGTAGTGTGGGAGAAGAAGATAGCCATTAACACAACGGTTTCCGTTAACAACCCATCTGACTTTGATGTAGATATAACAAGCGTCCTCTTTGATATAGTCTACCAGGGCCAGCCAGTTGGCACAGGCAGGTCCATGAGGAGCTTTACGCTAAGGCCCCATAGCTACCAGGACATATGGCTGCTCATCCTGCCGAACCCAGGTGAGACCTTCTACAGGATGCTTGAGGGCCTCATGGAGAGGGGCGTATGGGTAACCATAGATGGCACCATACATGCTCAAGCATACATATTTGGCCTCTTCACGTACAACATAGACTACTCCTTCAGCCTACGTAAGAAGATAGCTATGGAGCTCCCACTAGACATAGAGAACATAGGAGATTACATAACATTTGAGAAGTTACGTGTCCTTAAGCCTGGGACGCTCATTGAAGTCATACTAGAGGTCAGGAACCCGCTAGCTGAAGCCCTTGAGCCCCTGCCCTTCAACATAACGGACCTTGATGTAAATATCTACATAAACGAGACCTACTTTGGAACTGGGCACCTAGAGGAGCCAGTTCTAGTACCAGCTACTGGCTCAGCTGAGGCAAGGCTGCTCGTCCAGTCAAGCAGGGAGGCTATGCTGGAGCTCATAGAAGGGAGCCTAAATAGCAGGTCCTTCCTGATGAGGGCAGAGGGCAACGTAACGATAAGGATGTACAACATAGAGATAAGCAGGCCCATAGAGTACGAAGAGGAATTCTCAGCTGGGGCAGGCACTAGCCTAGAGTCCCTATTTGACTTCACCATAAGGAGGCTAGCTGACCTAGGCGTGAGGGGAGAGTGGCACGTATTTGAGGTATGGTTTGATCTCAAGCTTAGAGCCCCAAGGACGCCAGTGGATATAGAGATGCAGTATAACATAACTTACTTCAGCATGGATATCTACGATGAGAAGGGCAATAAGGTCGGTTATGTGGAGCTCCTAGAGCCCATCCAGGCTGAGCTAGCTAACATAACGAGGCTAGCACATGCCGAGATGAGGGTTAAGGAATCCCTGTTCCACAGGCAGGTCAGGGGAGGGGAGAGGGAGCTCACCATAGCTTGGACGCCGAGGAACGTTAGGACCGTAATACAGGTCTACGAGCTTGAGATGGAAATGGTAAAGGAGGAGCTTGAGATACCAGAGCTCATGGGCCTACAGGTCGTCATCGGTGGCGTTAAGATGATATCACCAAGTGCCCTCCAGCGTGATAGGATAATTACCGAGGCCTACGCATCCATTACCAACCCAACGGACTTTGATATCTACCTGCTTAGCATAGGTGGGCAGCCAGCCATAAGCTTCAAGATCTACTGCCTAGAGCACGGCAAGTACCTTGGCTACGGCTACCTACTTGAGAACGTAACCATAAGGGCCAAGAGCACGAAGGGCATAGCGATTACGGTCGTCATAGAGAACACAGAGCACCTCAGGCACGCCCATCGGTGTGGGCTAGCCGTCTGCGTTAGCTTCTGGCTTAAGAATGGGCGTATAGTATTCGGCTTCCTCGGCCTAGTGCTCACGATAACATTTGAGGTAATAATGGAGGAGTGAGCAGCTCGCTGCTGCCTCCAGCCAGCCTAGGGTGGCGACCTAACCGTTATGCTACCCCTGACCCTAAGGCCCAGAAGGGCTAGGTCTAGGTCGGCCTTTATTCCCTTCTCAAAGCTCTCCCTTACGAGGTCCTTGAGGGCGGATACCACGAGGGATGGGGGAACCTTATCTATGATCTTATCAATGGCCTTTGATAGGACATCTGGAGGTAGGGACCTAATTAGGCTACTACTGATCTTGCTAGTGGCCGATGACATGGCTCATCACTTTACTGGCCTCGTAATTACATGGCCCTTCACATTAAAGCTGGCTACCGTCCTCTCCCCAGCCCTGAGCTCAATTGTGATATCTAGCTCCTTGTGGGACCTGAAGACACGGTCTAGGACCAGCCTAAGCACATCAACAATTGCGGGCCTCTCCTCCGCCATCTTCAATCACCAAGCAAGGTTAAGGGGCCAGCTTATAAGATTTGTGCTAAATACACCATGCCTCCTAGCGTTCTAGGTACGCCCTTGTGCGTAGCCTAGGTGGGATAAGCCTTAGGAAGAGCTCTAGGCCAAGCTTAGGCAGCACTAGCTCTCCAATTGAAACCGTAAGCGTTAGGTGAGCCCTTAGGGCTGCTCTAGCTAGCTTAAGCAGCTCTTCTGGCAACTTAAGTACCTCCAGCTTCTGGCCTGCATGGCCTTATTTAAGGTTGATGTGGTCAAGCTCTACTAGCAGGTCGGCTAGCCTCCTAACCATTGCCTCAAGTAGCTTACGGCCCTTCTCCTCAGAGGCCCTTGTTGGATCTCCTATGGCACCAGTATCCGAGAGCTCATCCGTCCTTATCGGCCAGAAGACCCTAGGTCCCTTGGCCTTAAGGCCAACACGCATGTACTTCACGCTTGGGGGCCTGAAGGCAGGCTTGCGGATCCTATCCATCCTAACTAGCTCAGGCCTATTGGCTAGGCTAGTTGAGGTCTCAAACTCGCCTGAGTGGGCATCGTAGGGCGTTTCTACGAGCTCCTCAATTAGGTCGGGCACGAGGCCCACGTTATCCACGACCACGAGCACATCTGGGTGCCTAGCCCTTATGGCCTGGGCAGCAGCATTTAGAGCTGGGGCGTTTCCACCATGCCCATTCTCAAATACTATCTTCCTAAAGCCATGCTTTATCAAGCTCTCAGCCACCTCAATGGCGATCCTCATCAGCGTCTCAGGGCTTATGCTCACGGTGCCTGGGTAGGCCATGTGGTGGTATGAAACGCCGTAGGTTATTGGAGGGGCCACTAGGGCACAGCCAGCTTCTTCAGCAGCCCTAAGCGATATCCATAGTGCATCGTAGGTATCCGTATCAAGCGGTAGGTGGGGGCCGTGCTGCTCGCAGGAGCCAACTGGCACGACCACTACATCGTGCTCCCTTAGGAAATCAGCGACCTCCTCCCACGTCATCTCAGCCATATACGGCCTACCGCCCCTACCCAACGTGCCTCCCCTGCCCAGGCGGTGTGGGGCAGCTATGCCTTAATGGCTTTACAGGCAGGCCACCTAGCCCTCGCTCATGGCCCTCGGCACTGCATCAACACAGCCACTTATGGAGAAGGCTAAGGAGGTAAGTAGGAAGAAGAATACGTAGCCACCTGTAACATACGTAGAGAGCATGAGGGCAACCGATGAGGCCAGGTATATGCAGGCAGCAGCTGGTGGTAGGAAGGCCAGGAGGGCTGGCCAGATCTTACGTCCGTAAGAGGACAGTAGGGCCAGGAGGGAGAGTAGGGAGGACACGGGGAGGGCTACTATGAGGGAGGGCAGGAGCACGAGTGCTAGCGTCATGATTGTGTACGTGAAGACGTTTGCGTTTGCTAGTATAGCTGCTAGTGCCCCTACTAGCACGAGGAAGGCCACTGGGTAGGGGCCTAGCCTAGCTAGTGGTGCTAAGAGGAACTCCTTAGCGTGTTCCTCCCGTACTAGGCCCCTTACTAGCAGAAATGCGAGCGTGAGGGCACCAAGGTAGGAGATGAAGGCAAGGGAAAGCAGGGTAGCCACGAGCACCAGGAAGGGGTGGAGCAGGGCCATCACCTGCTTACGCCTTATGGCCCAGATGCTTATTAAGCTTGCCCAAGAGCTCTAGCCAGCCTAGCTTAGCTAGAAAGGCCCTTAGCTCCTCAAGCGTTGGCATGTTGCTAGCCCCCTCCCTCTCAAGCTTCAGGGTCGCAAAGGCTATGCCAAGGCGAGCTGAGTCCAGCGTGCTAAGGCCAATCAGCATGCCGAGGGCAAAGGCAGCATTGAAAGCATCGCCCGCCCCAGCTGAGCTCATGAACTTCCTAGGCTCAAGGGCAGGTAGGTGCTCAAGGGAGGAGCCATCAAATACAAAGCAGCCCTCAGGGCCAGCCTTAACGACCAGGAGCTTAGGCCCCCACGACCAAGCTAGCTCAATTGCCTCCCTCAGTTCCTTGAGGCCAGTGAGCCTCAGCAGCTCTACCTTATTCGGCGTGAATATTGAAACAGCACCTACTAGCTCAGATGGCCTTGCTGGTGGCTCGTGGAAGGCTAGGACGCCACCTGGATCTAGCATGAGGGGCTTGCCGAGCCTGGAGCAGAGCCTCGCTAGGGCCATAGCTACTGGCATGCTTATGCTAGCCCCGAGGACCAGCCTAGCAGACGATATGTACTGCTCGTCTAGGTCGGAGGGGGAGAGGGAGGCATTAGCCCCCCTGAAGCACAGGAAGCTAGCTGGGCCACCGATATCCAACATGAGAGCTAGGCCAGTTTGGGCACCTGGCTGGGGCCTAACGTGGCTTACATCTACGCCAGCCCCCCTTAGGGCCTCAAGGGCCATCCTAGCTAGCAAGCCACTGCCTACCCTAGCTATTAGGCCAGGGGATAGGCCTAGCTTAGCACATGCAATGGAGAAGTTAGTTGCTGCCCCACCTAGGGACATGGAGAAGCCCTCTGCCAGTAGCTTCTCCTCTGGCCTAGGCAGCCTGCTTAGCTTAATTGTGATATCTATGTTCACGTTCCCAACTGCAACTACGTCTAGCTTTGGCAAGGGAGGTCAGCCCCGATGGCCTAGGATATGGGCTCAAATACTATGCCAAGCTGGCGTGCGTATTCAAATGTCTCGTGCATCTCCTGGCTGCTTGGCCTACGGGCTATATCTGGCCACTTCTCTGGCCACCTAGCTACGTAGTGCATTGGCCTGTACTGGCCCATTATGTTAACGAGCACCCGATCCTTATCTAGCTCATTAGCTATCATGTCTAGGACCCGCTTGGTGCAGCACTCAATGTGGCTTGGCATGACAAGGTGCCTTATTATCATATCCCCATTTTCCAGGGCTACCTTGTGGTTCTTGAGGACAGTGCCCACGTAATCTATGCCACCTGACGTAAGGCGCTCAGCACACTCATTGTTGCCGAACTTGAAGTCTGGGAGCCAGATGTCTATAACGTCCACGAGGAGCTTCATGGTTTCCTCGCTGCAGAGCATGTTGCTATTCCATAGCATTGGGACGTTTAGCTCTAGGTATTCCATGCTACCAAGTATTACGTGTAGGTTTGGGGTAGGCTCACCGCCAACGAAGTTTATGTTCGCTGCCCCCTCACGCCTGAGCTCAGCCTCTATGGCAGCGAGCTTCCTAGCATCAACTACTACGCCATTCTCAGGGTAAAATGATATATCATAGTTCTGGCAGAAGCAGCACCTCAGGTTGCAGCTCGTGAAGAATATCGTGCCAGAGCCACCAACTGGGTGGCCAGCACCACCGAGGAGTGGGGCTTCTTCGCCGAAGTGGTGGAAGAAGGTGCTTACCCTGGCTTCCTGGCCAAGGCCGCAAAAGCCCTTCTCCCCCTCAGCCCTATTAACGCCACAGCGCCTAACGCAGAACCTACAGGCCCTCAGCATGCGCTTAGCAAGCTCTACCTTCAAGCTCAGTAGGCTCGTACGTGGCTTCTCAAGCTCCTCTAGGGAGAGGGAGCCATCCTCTATCCTCGCCTTCACCTGCTTAAACTCCCTTGAGAGCTTATCATGTAGTCCCCAGAGCTCACTCTCGCTCATGGCCCTTACGGCTTCTGGTTCCTCATCCACACCTACGTGCTTGCAGATCCTGAACTTAGCTGGCTTCTCATCTAGCATTACGGCCCTGTACCAGGCTAGGCGCTCACGGACCTCTGGGTGCCTCCAGACGGTTATGGCATCTGGCCTAAGCCACAAGCCCTGCCCTCTCCCACCTCTAGGCAAGCTGGAGCTTTTTAAGCACGCCCGAACAAAGCTAGGGGGCTAAGAAGTTGGGCCTCCATAGGGTAGGCGATTGGGGCGAGTTCAAGCGCCTCTTCCAGGCCTTAAGGCCAGATTACATCTGCTATGCTATTGAGGATAACCCGTTAGGTAGCCCTCCCATAGCACTAAGGCTAGTATTTGCTAGCAAGGGCGAGACATACGTCTTCGTGGACTTCGCAAGGGGGGATAGGCTGATTAAGACGGGCATACAGGTCAGGGAGGTAAGGGGACAGCCTTACGTAGCCCATGAGGACATAGCTGCTTTCGTTAAGAGGGAGCTTGGCCCAGAGGTAAGCGTAGTGGACTTCACGCTCACCACATTCCTATAGCAGGCAGAAGCCTTAAGGCTAGGAGGCCCCTGGGCTAGGGGCCGTAGCTCAGCCTGGATAGAGCGGCGGCCTTCGGAGCCGCAGGTCAGGGGTTCAAATCCCCTCGGCCCCGCCAGCCTGATGCCACCTCAAGCCTTAAATACGTATGAGGGGAGGGGTAAGCGGAGGAAGGAAAGGTATTGCGCCACGTGCTCCTGGCCCTAGCTATCCTGCCAACCCTAGTAATCATCGTGAGCGCTCTCGTGCCTTTCGCAAGCGC
>DQYM01000054.1 GCA_011040545.1 Candidatus Bathyarchaeota archaeon
AGGTTCCTTGGCTTATCTGGGTTCAGGCCTCTGTTAACGCTCACGTAGTAGGCAAATAGCTGGAGGGGCACAATGAAGGGGAGGGGCGTGAGGACCTCTGGTAGGCCCTCTGGCACTGGTAGGCAGATGGTGTGATCGGCTAGGCCCTTGAGCTCCTCTGCATAGCACTCCCTAGTTAGGATGACCACCTTAAATCCAACGTGGGATGCCTCATTAGCATCGTTTAGTAGCTCCTTGCTAGGGCCATCTATGCTTGGGCATACAAATATTGCAATAGTGCCATCGCCAAGGCACCGAAGGGCAAGCCCATCTAGCCTCGGGGCAGCTAGCGAGGGGGCATAGGCTATCTCAAGTAGCTTTAGACGGCCCTCAAGGGCAGTAGCGAAGTTAACGCCAGAGCCTAGGAAGATGAACCTACTAGCGCCTGCGTAATGGCTTGCTAACTCTACTACCTCCTTCTCAGCTGCCCTTATTGTGTCCTCAATGAGGTTGGGCATGGAGTGGATCCAACCCCATAGCTCCTCCATTTCCACATGGCCTAGCTTACCCCTCTTCTCAGCCATCTTTATGGCTAGCTGGCCTAGGACCGAGAGCTGGGCTGTATATGTCTTCGTAGCTGCAACACCTATCTCAGGGCCAGATTGCTGGCATAGGTAGGCACGGGCTAGGCGTGTTAGCTTTGAGCCCAGGACGTTCGTTATGCCAAGTATCGTAGCCCCTCGCTTAAGGGCATATTCAACTGCTGCTAGTGTATCTGCCGTTTCACCCGATTGGCTAACGGCTAGCAGGGTCGTCTGTGTCCCCACGAACCTACCGTAGTTCGCTATGAACTCAGAAGCTATAACTGGGTGAACGGGCTTCCTAGCTAGCTCGCTCATCATGTAGGAGGCAGCAAGGCAAGCATGGTAAGATGTACCACAGGCCACCATGAAGGCCTCCCTAGCTGAGATAAGCAGATCTGCCATGAGGCTTAAGTAGCGCTCCTCAAGCCTAAGCGTGTTCCTAAGGGAGGAGGGCTGCTCATGTATCTCCTTGAGCATGAAGTGTGGGTAACCCCCTTTCTCGGCCATGTCAACCGTCCAATCTACCTCCCTCATGCGCCTCCTAACTGGCCTCCCAGATTTGAAGTCGTAGATCTCATAGCCATCTGGCCTTACAACTGCTAGGTCGCCATCCTCAAGCTGGATTATGCGCCTTGTGTAGGGCAGGATAGCTGGTATATCGGAGGCCACGTACATGCCATCCCCACCTACGCCTATGACGAGTGGGCTCTCCTTCTTAACGCAGATAAGGCCATCAAAGCCCACGTGGGCGATAACTAAGGCAAAGGAGCCCCTAAGCCTCCTAACGGCCATCATAGTAGCCTCAAGCAAGCTGAGGCCCTTAGACATGAATTCCTCTATGAGATGGGGGATTACCTCAGTATCCGTATTAGATCTAAATACATGGCCCCTCTCCTCAAGCTCCCTCCTCAGCTCTAGGAAGTTCTCTATTATGCCATTGTGCACGACGGCGATTTGGTTCCTGCAATCCGTATGGGGGTGGGCATTCTCCTCGGTCGGGGCACCGTGGGTAGCCCAGCGGGTATGGCCAATGCCTATGCTACCAGGTAGGTCGTCTAGGCAGAGCTCCATGTGGACCTTATCTATCTCACCAACACCCTTCTTTATGAATAGCTGGCCATTATGCACAGTGGCCTCACCACATGAGTCGTAGCCCCTATACTCAAGTCTCCTCAGGCCTGAGAGCACCTTTGGGGCTGCTAACCCGCTCCTTAGGGCGCAGCCGAATATACCGCACAAGTCCCTCCCCGTCCTGTAAAAGCATGTCCCTTTATAAAAGGCTAATTTCCCCTTACAACATGGAGCCAGCCACGAAGCTTACCATGCCAGTTGTCATCCAGAGTAGAACGGCATTCTTAACACGCTTTGCATTCTCCCTACTTTGATCCCTTGCTATTGAAATAGATGCCCATGTGAAGCCTGCATCTGTTATGATTATCGGTGGTATGTAGGCCCAGGAAACAGTGCCGTGTAAAATCGGTATAATGCTGAGGCCCACGGCAGTTAAGTAGAAGGCAGCTGCTAGGCCAGCTGCAGCCTTAGGCCCAAGGGAGACAGCTACCGTCCTTATCCCCTTTGCTGCATCGCCAGGTATATCTACTATGCCCTTGTTCACCTCCCTTCCTAGGTTAGCGAGGAAGGCCATGGATGCGAAGAGGGCAACTAGGTTAGTTACATCGCCTAGGGCTATTAGGCTGCCGTAGGCAAATGGGATGGCCACGCAGAAGCTCACCATAGCATTACCAAGGAGGCCCGTCCTCTTGCCAATGGTTACATAGCTATCTGCTACTGCAGCTGCTATAAGGGCTGTTATAAAGCAGGGTAGGCTCGTTAGGTAAGCTGAGCTAAGCCCTATGGCTGTTAGGACTAAGGATAAGGCGATTGCCTCCCAGGGCCTCACTAGACCACTAGGTATTGGCCTGTTGGGCTCGTTTATAGCATCTATCTCCCTATCGTAGTAATCATTTAGGGCATTTGAAGCTGCTAGGAGGGAGAAGCCAGTTATGCAGCCAAGGGCAAGCTCAACTAGCCTATCGCTCGGAAGGCCACCACAGGCAACTACAGCCCCTACTACTACGGCAAAGCTCATCATAAGGCAATTTGGGGGCCTTAGGAGCTTAATGAAGCCCTTGAGCCTATCCATAGGCCCTGGCCTAGGCCCCAAGCCCACCACCTCACTCAGCCCGAACCCACTCAGCAAGGGAGTAGTAAATTACCTCGCCCCTCCTATCAACCACGGCTATTATGAGCTCCTTTCCCGTCCCTTGCGCCACCTTGAGGGCTTCTTCAAGCGACCTAAGGGTGATGGGGGAGCCCTCTAGTATGCAGTATATGAGGTATCTTGATGCCTTCTTGCCGTACGTACCCCTCTCGTAGAGCCTGAATAGAATACCATGCCCAAACCCCTTCTTCACCACGTAGCCCCTCTCCCTCAGGTCCCTGTATATGAGGTACTTAACCCACAATTGCTCATCTAGCGCCCTAAGCCTATCTAAAAGGGCCTGGAAGCTAAGTTCCTCGCCAGTTTCAGCATCTACTACCTTGATCCTCCCCTTCTCAAGTAGGTATAAGGCCTCCCAGGGCTCAAGGACCAAGGTATCATCTTCCTTATGTCCAAAGCCCCTCCTAGCTAAGCTGTTCACGGCCTCAGGCTCCTTGGTAGTTAGCTTGCCCCGCTCGTAGGTAGCCATGAACATGCTTCCAGCCTTACCCATAGCGCTTCAATAGCTCATCTGGCTTGAAGACGCCATCCTCAGTTATTATGGCCGTGATGTAGCGCATGGGTGTGAAATCAAAAGCGGGATTAAGGACCTTAACGCCCTCTGGAGCTATCCTAATGGGACCTACGTGGGTTACCTCCCTTGGATCCCTCTCCTCTATTACGACCTCGCTAGAGGCCCTAGATAGATCAAGGGTAGAGCTTGGTGCAGCTACATAAAATGGAATTCCATGCTCCTTCGCAAGGACAGCTATGCTGTATGTACCTATCTTATTGAAGACCCCATCTCTTACAATCCTATCTGCTCCCACGACCACTAGGTCAATCATGCCCTTGGCCATTACGTAGCCAACCATGTTATCCGTTATGAGGGTAACATTTATGCCGTCCTTTAGGAGCTCGTAGGCCGTTAGCCTAGCCCCCTGGAGCAGGGGCCTGGTTTCAGTAGCTATCACATGGACCTCCTTACCAGCCTCAACAGCAGCCCTAACCACGCCTAGCGCCGTCCCATAGCCTACGGTAGCTAGGGCACCAGCATTACAGTGCGTTAGGATGGTCGCCCTCTGGGGAACAAGGGCTTGGCCATGCTTGCCTATGCGCTTGTTCATGGCTACATCTTCCTCAGCTATCAGATTGGCCTCCCTCACGACGGCCTCCCTGATGGCCTCTACATCGCCCTCTGCCTCCCTAGCAGCCTTTAGGACACGCTCAATAGCCCAGAACAGGTTGACGGCAGTTGGCCTAGTGGATCTTATGAGCTCAGCAGCCTCCTCAAGCTCAAGAAGGAGCTCCTCCTTGCTAGCTGCCCTTGACCTCACGGCAGCCAGGGCTAGGCCATAGGCAGCTACAGCCCCAAGCAATGGGGCACCCCTTACCCTCATGCTCTTTATGGCCTCAGCTACCTCCCCAGGGTCCCTTAGCTCCAGCCAAACCTCCTCACTTGGAAGCCTGGTTTGGTCAAGAACCCTAAGGGCGCTTCCTAGCCACTCTACGCTCCTCACCCTTCTTGCCCCTCTGCCCTGGGTTGGGCTTCATGTAGTCCTCGTTTAAGGTTATCAGCACATCGGCAATGCAGCCATCGGGCACCTCTATCTTCTCCCTCCAATTGCCTACGCTTATTAGGGCGAAGATGCCTGCTAACCTCGCCCCTATGCGCTTTGTTACAAGCTCTATCAAGGCCCTCTGGGTTTCACCAGTACGTATTACATCATCTACGATTACTACCCACTCACGTTTCTTTATGCTACGCTTGGGCACGTACAGCGTTTCCCTAAAGCCTGATCCACGAATTAAATCAACCGTCCAGAACTCACTTACGCCTATTTCCTTCTCCTTCTTAGCTATTACAGTTGGTATGCCTAGCTCATCTGATAGCGTAGCTGCTAATGGTATGCCATCTACTGCTGCCGTTAGGATCTTATTTACCCTAGTCCCCTCAATCTTATCTATTATCCAGGTGGCTAGGTACTTCCTTATGAATGGATCATTTATTATAGCCGTGTTATCAAAGAAGCCATTCCCATCAAATTCTAGGCGGTCTACTATCCTATCGTGTATATTGATGGCCTTCATGATGATGTGCCATACCTTCTTGGCCCTTTCATAGGCTGGGACCACGTGCCCTAGCACGTAGCGTGATAGGACGGTTGGGGGGAGGCCAAGCAGCCTTGAGAGCTGGCTGTACGTGTACTCAGCCTTTAGGAAACGTAGGAGCTCTATAACCTTAATGCGGAACTTGAGCTGCTCAAGTTTGGTGATGTTGTCATCACGCCCTAGCCTACCCATAAGCAGCACCTCCCTGAGGCTATAGCGGGGGCTACTAGCCTTAGATATTTTAATTAGCCATGCACAGGTACACGGCAAAAATAAGAAAGCCAAAATGAGGCCCTAGGGCCTGCTAAATGGCCAGTTTTAACATCTAGCTGGAGCCAGATAACGGCCCAGTAGGGCAGCACTTGAGCAACACTTTCACATATCCCCTAACCTCCCCTAATACACCTTCCCCCCACGTGCCTACCTCACGCCTAAGGACCATAGAGAGCATGACAAGTTAGCAAGCCCTCAGGGATTAAGTGAAGATCTACGGTCCATCTAGTCCCAGCTATTAGCTAGTTGGATGTAAAGAGGGGAGGAAAGGGGGCCTGGGGCAGATCAAGCAGCAGGACAGGCCCCTAATGCTACACTAGGCCCAATGGCCATTACAAGACCTTCCTATTACGTGCTAGCAAAATCTTATAGGGAGGGGCAGGGGCCTAATAGCTGGTTGGGCCCGTAGCTCAGCCTGGATAGAGCGGTGGCCTTCTAAGCCACAGGTCCCGGGTTCAAATCCCGGCGGGCCCGCCAACACTAGCCTACTCCTAGCCTGTGCCCTTGCTAGGCAATTCTTAAGTAGCTAGCCTCTAGCATTGCCCCGTCGGTGGTAGGGATGGCTAATGGACTGCTGATAATGCTCCCAGGCCCCACCAACGTGCCAGATAGGGTCCTGAGGGCCATGTCCAAGCCCCTGATAGGCCATAGGGGGCCTGAGTTCAGGGAACTCCACGAGAGGATAATTGAGAACGCCCGCTACGCCTTCCAGACAGAGGGCGATGTCCTCGTGCTCACCTGCTCTGGCACTGGTGGTGTGGCCTGTGCCATTGAGAATGCCATAACGCCTGGTGATAAGGTAGTCGTGCCCGTGTTTGGCGTCTTCAGCGAGAGGATAGCTGAGACGGCGAGGAGGGTAGGGGCTGATGTTGTAGAAGTGCCTATCAGGTGGGGGTCAGCACCGAGGGCTGAGCAGGTCGCAGGGGCTCTAGAAGGCGCTAAGGCCCTCTGCGTAGTCTATAATGAAACATCAACTGGTGCTACTGCTAGGGAGCTAGCTAAGCTCTGCGAGCTAGCTAAGGAAGCTGAGGCACTAGTGATAGTGGATGCTGTTTCCATACTGGGTGGAGATGAGCTACCAGTTGATAAGTGGGGCGTAGATATCTGCATCACTGGTAGCCAGAAGTGCCTTGCCTGCCCACCTGGCCTAGCCCTGCTCTCCATCAGCGAGGATGCCTGGGAGGCCATCAGGGCCAACCCACGTAGGCCCTTCTACTTTGACCTAGTTAGGGCAAGGGAGTTCTATGAGGAGCGTAGGGAAACGCCATTTACGCCAGCCATACCGCTGTTCTACGCACTAGATGAGGCACTCAAGATCATAAGGGAGGAGGGGCTTGAGGCTAGGATAGAGAGGCACAGGACCTGTGCTAGGGCCTTCTACGCTGGCCTTGCTGCCTTTGGCCTAGAGCCCTACCCCGAGCCTGAGTGGCGCTCAAATACCGTTATAACCGTTAGGGTGCCCAGCGATGTGGATGTTGAGGCCCTAAGGCGGGCTATGAAGGAGCAGTACGGCGTCCTAGTCGCTGGTGGCATGGGCAAGACTAAGGGCCTAGTTATCAGGATTGGCTGCATGGGCGCCATAACAGCTCGTGAGGTCCTCATAACGCTTAGCGCCCTAGGGGCTAGCTTAAGTAGCCTTGGGCATGAGGTGGAAATGGGCGAGGGGCTAGAGGCTGCTAGGCGGGAGCTTGGGCTAGCCTAAGGGGGATTGGGCTTGAGGAGGCTGCTGGTGATAGGGGACTTCCACATACCACATAGGGCGAGGTGGATACCCATCCCAATACTTGAGTTCCTAATGGATAAGAGGTTTGATATGGTCTTATGCACTGGCGACCTCTGCGTTGATAAGGTACAGAGCTTCCTATCACGATTTGGCCCCGTGAAGGCAGTAATGGGCAATATGGATTACATACATAACCCAAAGGAGTTCAGGCAGAAGATTGAGGACCTAGTGATAGGCATGACGCATGGCGATGAGATATCACCAAGGGGGGATATTGAGGGCCTGAAGAAGCGTGCCATGAGGATGGGTGTAGATGTGCTCATAACTGGCCACACCCACGTCCCCATGATCAAGGAGCTCCAGGTCAGGGATAGGAAGATACTGCTCCTAAACCCTGGCTCTGCTACTGGCGTCTGGAGCGGTGGCCTTAAGCATGGCCCTCCTTCCTTCATGATACTTGAGGTAGATGGCTCAAGGCTAACCGTCCACCTGTACCAGCTCCGTGATGATAAGCTCGTGGAGGAAGTATATGAGTTTGAGAAGCCGTGAAGCCTTATCACTAGCCTAGCCAGCACGTGGCTGGGAGGGGCAGGGCGTGGCGCTAGAGGATGGGGACTTCGTGCTCCTTGACTACACGCTTAAGGTAAAGGAAACTGGCCAGGTAATGGATACCACGAGGGAGGATGTAGCTAAGGAAGTAGGCATATATAGGCCAGATAGGACATACGAGCCCATGCTGGTCGTCATAGGGGCTGGCTGGCTGCCGAAGGGCCTTGAGGAACGCCTTAAGGAGATGGATGTAGGGGAGGAGAAGGTAATTGAGCTACCGCCTGAGGAAGCCTATGGCCCAAGGGATCCAAGCAAGGTAATCACCATGCTTGCTAAACACCTCTCTGAGAAAGGGGTTGTGCCAAGGGTTGGCCAGAGGGTCAGGGTTGAAGGCTATGGCGTTGGCGTGGTAAGGGCCGTTGGCTCTGGTAGGGTCATCATAGACTTCAACCACCCGCTAGCTGGCAAGACGCTCATATACGAAGTGGCCATTAGGGCTAAGGTAGAGGGGCCAGTTGAGAAGGTAAGGGCCTTGATAAAGAGGAGGCTTAGGCTTGTCCCCACCGAAAAGTTTGAGGTAGAAGTTGGTGATAAGGAGATCACGATAAAAGTGCCTGAGGAAGCCTTCTTCATAGAGGGCATACAGGTCATCAAGCGTGGCATAGCAAGCGATATAATGCGCTTCATTGAGGGCATTGAGCTAGTGAGGTTCGTAGAGGAGTTCAAAGGGACGTGAGGGAACTTAGGCCCCTAAGCCCTCATTATCCCCATGGCCCTAATGATGCTGAGGTAGGTAGCTTGGTAAAGCTCGTGAGGGTAGTATGTAGGAAGCCCGTTGGGCAGAGGCCAGCTGGCCAGGCATGGACGGATGCCGTCTTGGTGTTCAATGATGATGGAGATCTAGTGGCCGTCCACTGCCCAATCCCATGCCGAGGGGGCTGCTACTTCTTCCGCAGGATCACAAGAGGGCCTCCTAAGTAGGAGCTAGAGGGTTGGGCTTGCCTGCTAGGTAGGGCACATGCACACGCTCCGCCCACACTTAGGGCAGTGGCCAGGGTACTTGGAGGAGAAGGCCTCCTCTAGATCTACCCCAACCACGTTAGCTAGGCTAGCTAGCCAGGCGAGCACATCAGCGAACTCATCCCTAATTGCCCTCTCATCCCCAGAGCGAATGGCCTCGCCTAGCTCCTCAACTTCCTCTAGGAGCCAGCGCCACGTCCCCTCTGCACCACGCTTAGAGTCCTTGTGATAGTATATGCGCCTCATCATGGCTTGGGCTTCCCTTACGTGCAAGCTAGCCACCTCGCCTTATGGCATGGCTGGTCGGTTAAGGGTTATAGGCTATTCCATGCTAAAGCTAGGCCTAGGAGATGGCCCTGCTGCTTGAGCTGCTCGGCAGGAAGGTGCTGCTAGCTGGCCTTAAGGGCGTAAGGGTAGGGGAGCCAGCCTCACTATTCAAGGCCCTAGCTGGCCGAGAGGAGCTCAAGGGGGTTGTGTTCCAGCTCCTAGATGCGAGGAGGGTGGCTGGGAGGGAACACCTCATAGTATCGGTCCTAAATGCCATGAGGGCTATGGAGATGGGCCTCAATGTATCAAACGACCTTGGGATTGAAATCCTAACATCTGCCTCAGGGCAGAGGCAGATATCAAGGGCCATAGAGCTGCTTGGCCTCAAGCCCGATACGGTAGAGGTAGCCGTGGTGTTTGTATCTGATCGTGAAGAAGGCCTATATGAGGCCCTTAGGGCCGTAGCTAGCGCCCTAGGTGGCGAGGAGGACGATAGCGTCCTTGAGGTAGAGGATGGGAAGGCTGAGGAGCTTATTAGGGCCTTTGGGCTAGGCGAGGCTGAGATAAGGGCTTGCTCTAGGCTTGGGCCTAGGGCTGAGGTCGTGAAGGCCCTCGTGGTTGAGAAGGTAGCCCTCTTCATGGCCTACCGCTAGGAGGCAAATACCTTATCTAGCTAGGCCAGAACGGGCAGATGGCATGTCAGCTAGGGCAGTAAGCTTGAACAAGCTGGCCTTCCCAATTGTAGAGGAGCTCATGGAGAATGCCGAGCGGTATGGCGTGGCCATCTTAGAGGCCAGGTGTGGTGCGCACATCTTGGACCTAGGCGTTAAGGCACCTGGCAGCCTTGGGGCTGGCCTCAGGATGATAGAGGCCTGCCTAGGTGGCCTTGGGCAGGCTAGCCTCACGTGGCTGGAGCTCGGTGGCCTTGAGGTAGCAGCTGCCTCTAGGTCGGGGAGGCAGGCCCTCATACCAACGAGAATGGGCAGCCTTAGGCTGCCAGCCATATCCGTTTGGACGCATGAGCCAGCCCTAGCTACCCTTGGCGCCCAAATGGCTGGCTGGAAGCTAGAGCTTAAGGGCAAGGTGGTCCTTGGCTCTGGGCCAGCTAGGGCACTCGTGAGGAAGCCAAAGAAGGTCTTTAGGGCCTTGGGGCACGAGGAGGAATCAGATATAGCCATACTGGCCATAGAAGCCGATGAAATACCTGATGATGATTTCTTAACCAAGGTAGCTAGCTCATGTGGCGTTGAGCCAGGGGGCCTTTACGTGCTTGTAGCCCCGCTTAGGAGCCCAGCTGGCATGGTCCAGGTCGTAGGGAGGGCAGTAGAAGCCTGTATCCTAAAGCTAATGAACTTAGGATTAAATGTAGGGGCCATAAGGGTTGCCATGGGCTTCTCCATCCTACCTCCCCTCCACCCAGATCCAGATGAGTGCATGGGTCGCTCAAACGATGCCTTGCTCTACGGGAGCGTGGTCCACCTCTGGGCTGACTTTAGCGATGAGGAGGCAAGGGAGGCAGCTAGGAAGGCCCCCTCAAGTACTTCACCAGCCTACGGCAAGCCCTTCCTGACCATATATGAGGAAGCTGGTCGTGATTTCTACTCCATAGATCCAGCTATATTTGCGCCAGCCCAAGTGCTCATAACGAGCCTGAAGTCTGGCAG
>DQYM01000020.1 GCA_011040545.1 Candidatus Bathyarchaeota archaeon
CATAAGGCCAGATATAGCGTAGTAGATGGAATTCAAGCCAAGCCTTCCCCTTAGCACCCCCCTCAGGCGCCTGAGATAGGGCCTAGTGGCTAGGATCCCCTCAGGCCTTGGCCTGCCCCGCACGTACAATGAGAAGGCCAGGAGGGCCCCAGCAGCCAAGAGGGATAGGGAGGCCAGCGTACCAGGTAAGTGCCAGGAGGTTAGAGCTGAGCTAGCAGTGGATTTGGTTCCTAGGTAGCTATTTAATACTGATCCGAGGGGCTCCTCTAGTCCTGGCATTATTATAGGGGCAAGTAGGCCTATTACCACGGATATTATAGCTAGAAGGGCAGGTGTGAATGAGGCTAGGTGCCCTAGGGATGCCCCTGCATGCCTCTCCCCCCTGGCTGGCCCATGGAAGACCAGGCCCAGCATCCTTATCGTGTAGAAGGCTGTTAGGAATACTGTTAGTAGGGCTAAGAGGAAGGGCAGCATGAGGCCAGAGGCCAAGCAGGCACTTAGTATTTCTTCCTTGCCCCAGAAACCACTCAAGGGGGGAAGGCCGATCAGGGAGAGGCCCAGGACCAAGGACGATGCCCATGCCAGCCCTATCTCACGCCTCAGGCCACCCATTTGCTCCACGTATATGGAGCCAGCCAAGTGGATAGCTAGGCCAGCTACCATGAAGAGGGCTGATTTGAAAGCTGCGTGGGCAGCTAGGTGGTAGAAGGTAGCCGTGAGGGCAGGGGCTGGATCGGGCATTAGGCCAGCAGCACCTAGGCCCAGCATCATGTATCCAAGCTGGCTCATGGTGGAGTAAGCGAGGATCTTCTTCAGCTCAGAGGACACACAGCCTTCTGCTGCTGCTAAAATGGCTGTAAGGGCACCTGAGTAAGCTACTATCAGGAAGAAAATAGATGCCTCCCAGGCCCCGAGCTCGTGGAGGCCAATGTAAAAGATGGGGAGGAAGCGAGCTGCAACAAACACGCCAGCCTTCACCATGGTAGCAGCGTGTATGAGGGCCGAAACGGGCGTGGGACCAGCCATGGCCTCTGGCAACCACTCCTGGAATGGAAACTGAGCTGATTTTGAGAGGGGACCAGCAGCTAGGAGCGTGGCCGTGAGGG
Organism: Candidatus Bathyarchaeota archaeon; assembly: GCA_011040545.1. GTDB lineage: Archaea > Thermoproteota > Bathyarchaeia > EX4484-135 > EX4484-135 > EX4484-135. Next base: position 1,107 of record DQYM01000020.1, read on the forward strand.
CGAGCATGCCAGGCGTGCTGGCGAGGGCAGCTAGCCATGCCTTGGCACTAGCGTAGATGGCCGTGAGCCTGAGGGTGCCTGCGTAGGCGTAGATCAGGAATATGCCAGAGAACATGAGGACATCGCCCACCGTGGTCGTGAACAGGGCCTTGAGGCCACAGTGCGAGGGCGAGTACATGGGTTCGGGAGGTGGGCCCCCGACCCAGCGCTCAGGCTCATCCGTGTAGTAGTGGCTTATGAGGGCGTAGCTACAGAAGCCCACTAGCTTCCAGCCAACTAGCATGGTGATTAAATCGCCAGCTAAAACGAGGAGGAGCATGGAGGCCAGGAAGAGGCTCATGAGGGACCAGAAGCGGGGCCAGCCAGGCTCATGCCTCATGTAATCGGCTGAGTAGAGCAGTATCAGGAGGCCGATGAGGGACACCAGCACGGCCATGAGGAGGCTAAGGGGGTCTAGGAGGATGAAGAGGGGTATCCCTGGGGCCCATAGGGGGCTAGCCTCAAGCTCTAGGTAAGAGCTACCCCAGAGAGATGTAAGCAGGAGGGCTGATGAAACAAGACTGATGGAGCATGCTGATATCGCCACGGCGGGAGGGGCCTTCTCATGGATCCTGCCTAGGAGGGCAGCTAGGACGGTCGCTAGAGCTGGTGCCAGGATGCAGGAGGCAACTAGGTAGGCTGTGGGGAGTGGGACGACCATGCTCATCCCTCCTGGTGGCCTAGGCTCAGTAGGTCCTGGGCACCCAGCGAGGCTAGATCTAAGGCTAGCCAGGGCCAGATGCCTAGGGCGATGATGAAGCTGGAGAGGGTGAAGAAGGAGGCTAGCTCTGGCAGTGGGGTGCGCCCCCTCCTAGCTGGCTGGCCCTCCGCTTCCTGCCTCAGTAGCTCCTTCACGGCCCTGAAGTAGACAGCAGCAGCTACTACCACGTTGACCAAGAAGGCAAGAGCCAGCCACCACCAGGCTGAGGAGAAGAAGGCAGAGAAGAGCAGGATCTTCTCCACAAAACCAGATGTACCAGGCAGGCCCGCCCGACAGGTCAGCGCTAAGGTCAGGAAGGTTGTAGCAGCTTTCCTCAGAGCTCTAGAGCGGGATAGGTGGCTAAACAATCTTGATCTAGCCACAGAGGCTAAGGAGCCAGCCCCAAGGAAGGCCAGGGACTTGGAGAAGGCATGACTAATGATTAAGAATATCAAGGCCGAGATAGACCCTGCTGTTCCAACTGCTAGGGCAGCAGCCATGTACCCTATTACAGCCAAACTTGAGTAGGCCAGGAAGCGCTTTACATCTGATTGGACTAGGGCGCAGAAGTTGCCCAAGAACATATTCGCTACTCCAACGAGGGCTAGGAGGACATGCCAGCCTGATGCTGATTGATGAAATATGGTCAGGAGGGCCTTCAGTAGCCAGAAGAAGCCTATTTCCGTAGTTATACCAGCTAAGGTAGCACTTACTGGTGTTGGGGCCTCTGAATAAGCATCTGGAAGCCATGTGTGGAGCGGGACCAAAGCAGCTTCAACACCAGCCCCAGCTACGAAGATCAGGAGAGCTATCTGAAGCCATGGACCACTTGCCCCTGATAGCCTCTCGGCCAGCTGGAGTAAGTTCAGTGTGCCAGCCATGCCGTAAAGCAGGGAAGCACCAAAGAGCATGACCAAGGCACCAGAGGAGCCCATTATGAAGTACTTCCAAGCTGCCTCAAGGGCTGCCTTCCTATCCCCACCTAGGGCCACGAGGGCGTAGGCCGAGAGGCACATGACCTCCCAGAAGACGTAGAGGACCAAGAGGTCGCCTGAGAATAGCACGCCTACCATGCCTAGGCAGAGGCCTAGGAAGGCGGTGGAGAAGCCAGGCTCGTATGGCTGGCTTAGGGCATAGAGGGAGGCTGCTGAGGCCACTAAGAGGGCCACTACAGCTAGGAGGAGGCTGGCCCTATCCACAAGGAAGGTGGTTGAGAGGCCTAATGGCCCAAAAGCTATCACGATGGGCCATCCTAAGGCCTGACCTGAGAGGTATGGCATGAGCAGGCAGTAGGAGGCCATTAAGAGGGTCGTGAGGGGTGAGGCCAGAGAGAGAGCACGTGGTAAGCTGGGTAGGGCCTTAGAGCGACCAAGGCATTCAACTACTGGCGATATCAGGAGGGAGGCAAGCAGCACGTAGAGGACCAGTATCGGATCTAGCAGGCCCCTCACCCCCGTAGCTTCCTCAGGGCCCAGGCATCAACGGTCCCAGTGCGCTTGTATATAGCTAGGGCCAGGGCTAGGCCGAAGGCAGCTATGCACCCTCCAACAGCTAGCACGATTATAATAAGTACCCCAACCACGGGATCTGAGTGGCCTGGATTGGACATGGCCGAGAGGGCAGCAAAAGCAAGGCAGGTAGCATTTACAAGTACCTCAAGGGAGATTACAAGCCTAATTAGGTTCCTCTTGGAGGCCAAGCCGTAGAGGCCTAGGACCAGGAGGCCCAGGGAGCATATCAAGACGGCTTCTGGCCCGCTTAACAACGCTCCTCACCCCTCCACAGCCTAACCATGGCTACTCCCACGGCAGCAGCCAGTAGGGCCAAGGATGCCTGGGCAATGAGGTCTGGAAACCTATCCTCCCAGATGACGTAGGGGAGGGCCTCATTCATCTCCTCTACTGGCCTGAGGGAGGCTGGCTTCCCGAACTTAAAGGATGGGAAGGGCGGGAATCCCTGGACCAGCAAGAGGGCCAGGAGGGCAGCCGAGAGGAGCACAGCCAGAGCGCCAGCTAGGGGCCTAAGTGCCCTCATAGCGCCTCGCCCCCAACGAACATTACAGCTGCTACAAGCAGGATCACGACGGCACCTGCATATACGAGTAAGTGGAAGAGGGCCACGTAGGTAGCGATGAGGAGCCAGTAGATCAGGCCAGCACATATAAACATGACGATGAGCCAGATGATGGAGCGCATGAGCTTCTTGTCCTCAAGGGCCGCCAGGGCTGACGCAAGGGTGATGGCCGCTAGGACTATCAGAGCCAGGTCCGTGCCCTCTCCCCCACCTCGGCTAGGCAGGGTAGCCTTCTTAAGGCTTATACTTTACCAGCTTAAGTCAAGTAAGGGGCGAGGGGCGACGGAGGGAGACTATCTTACGTTACTAGGTTTGGCATTTGGCCTATCCTTGATTATAGCGCTCATCCTCTACATCGTTGGAAGGCTAATGGCTGAGAAAGGGACTAAAACAGAGGCTGAGCTATCGCCCTATGCCTGTGGGGAGGCAGTGCCCCCAGTAAGGCCTAAGATGGATATGTCTAGGTTCTTCGTCTACCTACTTCTCTTCCTAGCCTTTGATGTAGCCACGCCCATAATCGCCCTAGCCGTGCTGGGCCACTACGTACAGGCAGCCCTCTACCTGGCCGTGATCCTACTGGCCATCCTAACCCCCGCCTTCTACCTAAGGGAGCTGATGGGGAGGTAGTAGCCTTGGGCCTCCTACGCTGGGCTAGGGCAGTTTCACCATGGATCCTCCACTTCAATACTGGTGCCTGCAATGCCTGTGATATAGAGGTCGTAGCTGCCCTCACGCCAAGGTTTGATGTAGAGCGCTTTGGCGCCCTTAAGGTCGGTAGCCCAAGGCACGCTGACATCTTAGTTGTAACTGGGCCAGTAACACGGGAGTCAGAACCAAGGTTAAGGCGCCTCTACGAGCAGATGCCTGAGCCCAAGCTCGTAATGGCCGTTGGGACGTGCGCCATAAGCGGTGGTGTCTTCGCTGGCTGCTACAACGTACGTGGTGGCGTGATAAACGTGCTTGGCAAGGCAGATATGATGGTGCCAGGATGCCCACCTAGGCCTGAGGCCATCTTAGAAGGCTTGATAAAGCTAGTAGAAAGGTTAAGAGGCATTAAGAAGAGGTGATCGCCATGGTCTTGAGCTTGAATGACCTAATAGCCATGCTTATCTTCCCTGGCTTCTTCTTCCTCATATTAATGGCCTTCTTCCTAGAGTGGCTAGATAGGAAGGTAGTAGCAAAAGTGCAGGATAGGTATGGCCCCCTAATGGCTGGCCCAGCGGGCATACTCCAGCCCATAGCCGATTTCATCAAGCTCCTCTCTAAAGAGGATATAGTGCCAAGGGGGGCCAATAAGGTGCTCCTAACGGCTGGCCCTATACTAATGGTTGCCCTCCCGCTGACGGCCCTCCTCTTCGTGCCCATAGATGGCCAGAGCGCCATAGTTGATTTTGAGGGGAGCCTTATAGCTGTCCTCTTCATACTGATACTGACTACCCAGCTTGTGCTCCTAATCGGCTGGGCTAGTGCAAATGTATTTGCTGCTGAGGGATCCATGAGGTCAGCCCTCCAAATGCTTAGCTATGAGATACCCCTTGCCCTCACGGCCATCTGCCCAGCCCTCATGGCTGGTAGCCTAAGCCTCAGCGAGATCTACCGTGCCCAGGCGGAGCTTGGCTGGCCATTCCTGGCCTACCTACCGCCCCTTGGCGCCATATCCTTCTTGGTGTTCCTAACGTGCTCCCTAGCTGAGCTTGAGAGGGTCCCCTTTGATGCCCCAGAGGCGGAAACCGAAATAGTAGCAGGCTGGATGACGGAGCTAACTGGCCGAAGGCTAGCCCTCGTTAAGCTAGGAAGGAACCTGGACTTCCTCCTAATGGCCAGCTTGATGGCCAGCCTCTACCTTGGCGATCCAATAACGCCTAGCTTGCCCCTGCTGGCACCAGCTGCCTTCATATTGAAAACGCTAGCCTGCGCTGGCATCATGTCCTTCGCTAGGGGCCTAGTAGCTAGGTTCAGGATAGACCAGGCCCTACGCCTATTCTGGACCTACATAATACCGATATCAGTAGGCGTCCTAGTGGCTACTAAGCTTGCCCTCCTGCTTGCCTAGCCTGCCCCCCGCCCCCAACGTGGCTTACGCTTACGACCCTGAAGTCCAGCACGAGGTCGTGGGGATCTGAGGCCACGGGGGCGAGCTGCTGAGTTGGGCTAATGGCCCCCTTTGGGCAGCTCTCGGCACACTGGAAGCAGAATATGCACTTGCTTAGGTCCACTACAGGGACGCCTAGGCCCCTGCTGTAGCCAGGCTCCTTTACGAGCACTATGGCACCTGATGGGCAATCACGGGCGCAGAGGCCACAGCCAACGCACTTATCTAGTTCTATCATGTGCTGGCCCCTGAAGCCCTTTGGCACCTCAATCTTCTCCTCTGGGTAGCGGACAGTAGCTGGCCTCCTTACTACGGCCCTTAGGAGCGTCCGAATGGCATCCTTTAGCAGGGCTGGCAGTAGCCTCAAGACCTACCAAGCCTCCTAGCTAGCTTAGGTAGCTCATCTATGTAGCAGGACCAGGAGCGACCACTACCAACATCAACGACCACTACCCTATCCGTGCATGAGAAGCATGGGTCTATGCTGGCTAAGGTAACTGGCACGTCAGCTAGGTAGACGCCCTGTAGCATCTTAGCAAGTGGGGCTAGGTTCGTGAAGGTAGGGGTCCTTATCTTAAGCCTAGCTGGCTTATCCGTGCCGTTTGCTAGCAGGTAGTAGAGGAGCTCCCCCCTTGGTGCCTCAACCGTGCAGACGGCCTCGCCAGGGCCAACCCTCCTTGGAGCCCTTACCCTTACCTTGCCCCCTGGAAGGCAGGAGAAGGACTCCTCAATTACATCTAGGCTTACAAGGCATTCCTCTATGCGTGCTACATACCTAGCCCACGAATCGCCTTCTTTAAGCACGATCGGCCTAAATGTTGATAGCTCCTCATAGGCCACATATGGATCCTTATCCCTAACATCAAAATCAACACCAGAGGCCCTTAGGGTTGGCCCCGTAGCACATAAATCTATAGCATCTGAGCGAGTTAGAATGCCTACCTTCTCCGTCCTAGCCAGAATGGTCGGGTCTGTTTTAAACACATCAAGGTAGTGTTCTAATCGCTCCCTAAGGGGCCTTAGGCGTGATAATATCTTATTGATGAGTGATGGCGATACATCCCTGCTGACCCCACCTATGCGGTTGAAGGAGCTTATCACACGGTTGCCAGTTAGGAGCTCCATAGCATCCATGACGGCCTCCCTATCACGCCAGATGTACATGAATAGCGTGGAGAAGCCCATTTCCTCAGCTGCTACACCAAGTAGGAGCATGTGGCTGTGGAGCCTGTTCAGCTCTGCAGCAGCAACCCTTAGGAACTGAACTCTCCTTGGGACCTCAAGGCCGAGGACACGCTCAACTGTAAGGCAGTAGCAGAGGCTATGGGCTACATTACAGATGCCACATACACGCTCGCACAGGTAGAGGTCGTGGATGTAGGTCCTGCGTTCGGCTGCCTCCTCTATGCCCCTGTGGGCGTAGCCTATCCTTATATCAACATCTACTACTACCTCGCCATCTACCTTGAATACGAATCGCTCTGGCTCGTGAAGGGCTGGGTGCTGGGGGCCAATTATGAGCGTGAGGTAGGGGCCTTCCTCACCAGTTATAACTGGCTTCAACTTGGGCTTTGTTTCAACTGGCCTAAGCCGCCTTGCCTCTACTTCCTTCCTAAGTGGGTGAAAGCCCTCAGGTGCATCATCTGGTAGCAGGAGCCTCTTTAGGTTCGGATGGCCCTTGAACACCACGCCGACCATATCATATGCTTCACGCTCATGGAGGTTAGCACCAGGTATAATTGGCGTGAGGCTATCAACTACTACAGGCCCCTCCCCCTTCTCAACCTCCATCCTAAGCGTTAGGATGGCCTTATCCAGCCTTAGGTGGTAGAGGAGGGCTATTTTATCGCCTAGATCTACGCCAGTTAGGCCAGATAGCCTTAGGTCTGGGAAGGCGTGCTTTAGGGCTCTTACAGCCTTGGTGTGTGCGCCTAGAACCACCTCAGCCCATGCCCTAAGTGGGCTTACACGCCTGTAGGAAATGAGGTCCCCACCAAGCTCCTGCTTCAAGAGGCCCTCGCAGGCCTCTAGCTCATCCAGCCCCTCCCTCGTGGCACCAGCCCCTCACAGCAGGCTACAGGCCTAGTAGATAAGGCTTAATGGAGCATTAGCTAGCCTTAATCACTAATAGGCTTGAGCGGGCGTGGCGTTGAGGCGAGCTAGCATGGCCGTGAGCCCAGGGGTGCTTAGGTCTAAGTTCGCTGGTAGCCTCCTCGGCACTGCTATTGGGGATTCACTTGGAGCTGGGGCCTGGCTTAGAATCCCTGGCCGTGAGCTCGCACCTCACTACACAGATGACACCCACATGGCCATAAGCGTGGCGAAATCGCTTGTTGAGAAGAAGGGGCTTGATTTAGAGCACCTCTTCCTGACCTTCGTGCGTGATTGGGAAGCCGAGCCCTGGAGGGGCTATGGGCCTGGCCCACCAGCCATATTCAGGGCCTTCAGGCGAGGTGAGGATCCAAGGAGGGTAGCTGAGCAGCTCTACCCAGGTGGCTCATTTGGGAATGGTGCTGCCATGAGGGTAGCTCCCCTAGCCTGCTTCTACCACGATGACCTAGAGGAGCTTAGGAGGGCAGTTGAGGGGGCCAGTAGGCTAACGCACACGCACCCACTGGGCATTGAGGGGGCACTGCTCCAGGCCTACGCAGTAGCCATGGCCGTGAGTTCTACTGGGCCACTAAATGGCCTGGCCTTCGTAGAGGAACTCCTCTCCCTGGCCGAGAGCCAAGTGTATAGGCGGAAGCTCACGACCATAATTGGCTTCCTCTCAAGGCCAAGGAGGCCAAGCAGGAGGGAGGTCGTGAGGGAGCTTGGGAATGGTGTTGAGGCCTTTAACTCAGTGCCAACCGCCATCTATGCCTTCACGGCCACGAGCAGTTTTGAGGAAGCCGTTAGGATGGCCGTGAGCTTTGGTGGCGATATGGATACCATAGGCGCTATGGCTGGCGCCATAGCTGGTGCCTTCTATGGCCGTGAGGCCATACCTGCTAGGTGGCTAGGTGAGCTTGAGAACAGGGATTACATAGAGCGTTTGGCCGTGAGGCTCTGGGAGGTAAAGATGGGCTTAGGCTAGGCCCTCCTCAGCTAGGACCTCCTTAAGCAAGGACCTTGGGATGGCTAGCCTTATCTTCTTGGTCCTCCCGTACCGCCCCATGTTCGCTAGCTGAGCGTTTAGGAGGCCAAGCATGTCAAGCTCATTTATTATGCTGCTTACCCTCCTCTGCGTCAGGGGGCTAATGGCCATTCGGCCACAGATGGCTGAGTAGGCAGCGTATATCTCGCCTGTGATGGCTGAGCTAGAGCGCTTCGTCATCTCGTAGACGGCCAGCAGGACCAGCTTGGCGTGGAGGGGGAGACTCCTTATGGCAATTACCGTCCTATCGTGCTCAATCTGCTTTAGTGCCTTCCTGACGTGCTCCTCCGATACCCTCGTGGCCCCCTCACGTTCTGCGATCTCACCAGCTACCCTAAGGAGGTCTAGCGCCCTACGGGCATCACCGTGCTCCTGGGCCGAGAGGGCTGCACATAGGTTTATAACGGGCTCGGGGACGGCCCCCTCAACGAAGGCCAGCTTAGCCCTCTCAAGCAGTATATCACGTAGTTGAGCAGCATTATATGGCTTAAAGACCATTTCCTCCTCGCTAAGCGAGCTTAGCACCCGTGGATCTAGGTGCTCCTTGAACGTTAGGTCATTTGATATGCCTATGAGGGAGATCTTAGAGCCATTTAGCTCTGGCCCCATGCGTGTTAGCTCGTAGAGGAGGGCATCTCCATGTGCCTTGACCAGCACATCTATTTCATCAAGCATCACCACGAATACTATGGCCCTTCGGGAGAGGGCCTTCTTCAGCCTGCTGAGTACCTCTGCCTTCGCTAGGCCAGTGAAAGGGACCTTAACGCCTAGTGATGAGCACATGGCCGTGAGGACACGGTACTCTGTCCCCACCATACGACAGTTCACGTAGCAGGTGGCCACTGGGGCACCTACCTCCTCAGCCTTGGCCCTTAGCTTCTCAAGGACGAACCTAGCTACAGCCGTCTTCCCAGTACCCGTCTTGCCATATATGAAGACGTTTGAGCACTTCTGGCCCCTCAGGGATGGGGCCAATATGGAGGCCAAGGTCCTTATCTCGTTCTCCCTATGTGGTAGTCGCTCTGGTACGTAGTCGTGC
>DQYM01000203.1 GCA_011040545.1 Candidatus Bathyarchaeota archaeon
ACGCCCACTACGCCTCTTAACTGGATATATCTCTATTCTAACTGGTATGACCGAGAGCTCATGGCCACACTTAGGGCACCTGCCATCCTCAAACATGGCGATTATCTCATCTGGTGGCTTTAGATCCTCTTCCTCAACGTGGAGGACGTAGCCACATTTAGAGCATATCACCTTCTGCGGCATGCCGTACTGGCATGGCCTAGAGGGGCGTATAAGCCTTTATGGCCATCGGGCCTCCCCGCCAACAGCTTCGGGAGACCGTCGTCTCATCATCCCTCAGGGCCGCCTGGGCTCCCACACCAGCCCTAAGGCCCGATGGCCTAGGAGATCAGTAGGAGCAGGGGCTAAAACCTTTACGTGGGCTCAGGGGCTGCGGCCCTCGCTCACCGATCACCGCAAGTCAAATTCCTCATCGCCCTCGGCTGCTAAGTCAGGTGGATGGTTTCTCATCACGAGCGCCCACCAGGGGCTTTTAGCTACTAGCTCTTAAAGAGTTAGGGTGTGATCTAGCCCCCTTAGGCTATGTTTTGATGTCAGATACGGCCGCACTCATCACTGCTCAGGGTCCAGGGGGAACCTCGTCATCCGAGGTTGGGGGAGAGGGGTGGCCTTAAGAGCCTTACGGCTCGGCCCTATCCTGGTTCATCACCCCTCAGGGCTCGCCCATGGACCTCATGGCCATGTTAAGTTAGCAGGAGGTCCTTTTTTAAGATTTATCATGCTTTTCAGGGCTAGAACGGGCACCTCCACATGGCCTGCCATGTTATTAGGCACCTGCTGGTGGGCTCAGGTAGGCCTACGCACGCTCATGGCCCTTGCTCGCCCAAGGGACGGATCCTCATCGCCCAACAGGCCGTGCTAGGGGCTCCTTATGAGCTAAGCGCTTAGGTGCTAGCTAACTTCCTTATGGCCCTTAGGGCTGCCTCAACTTCCTCTGGCGTGTTGTAGTAGTGGAAGCTAGCCCTAACCGTCCCACCGTAGCGCTCGTAGACGCCTAGGGCACGGCAGGCTGGTATGGCGCAGTGGTGGCCAGCTCGCATGAGTATTGGTGGCTTGAACTCGCTATCCAGGGCTAGGGCTACATCATGGCTATCCCAGCCCCTTATGTTAAACGATACTATGCCAGCTTTAATGCTCATGTCCTCTGTCTCACCGTAGACCTCAACGCCAGGTATGTCCATTAGGCCCTCTATGAACTGCTCCGTTAGGGATTTCTCACGCTCCTCTATACGCTTAAGGCCAATCTCATTAGCTACGTACTCAGCAGCCCTCCCAAGGCCGATTAGGCAGGCTATGCTTGGCGTCCCAGCCTCCCAGCGCTTGCAGAGGGCATCTCCCCTTAGCTTGTAATCGCTTGTAGTAACATCTGCTATGGTGCCACCACCTATCTCCATGGGCTCCATGCGCTCAAGGAACTCCCTACGCACGAATAGGCCACCTGAGCCCTGTGGCCCCAACGGCCCTTTATGGCCCGAGAAGGCGTAGGCATCACATCCTATGCGCCTTACATCTACCTCCATGTGCCCTGGCCCCTGCGAGCCATCTATGAGCACGAGGCAATCTGGGTTGGCCTCTTTAGCTATGCGGACGAACTCCTCTACTGGGTGTATGGTGCCGGTTACGTTGCTGACGTGCTGTATGGCTAAGAGCTTGGTGTGCTCATCTACGGCCTCCTCCACAGCAGAGGGCTCAATCTGGCCTGTCTCACGGTTGAATGGGATCACACGTATCTTAGCCCCAACGTGCCTAGCTAGCCTGATCCAGGGCATTATGTTTGAGTGGTGCTCAAGCTCGCTGAAGGCAATTACGTCCCCTTTCTCCCACTTTATAATTGGCTCGTGCTCCCTAAAGGTGCCACCAGAGCGGTCTAAGAGTGGGTGCTCAAGGGCGTAGGCAAAAGCACAGATCCCCTCTGTTGTGTTCCGTGTGAATATAAGCTCATCTGGATCGCACCTCAGGAGCAGCTTAGCTACCTTGGCCCTAGCTAGGTCCCACCGCTCGTTTGCAAGGCTAGCTATGGAGTAGGCCCCTCGCTCAACATTAGCACAGTACTCGTAAAAGTACTCCAGCATAGCATCAACTACTGGCTTGGGCACTGGCGTAGTAGCACAGTTATCCAAGTAGATGTACTTGGCCGTTAGCGGTATATCAGCCCTTACTTGCTCAGGTGTGAGGGGCAAGCTACCACCCACTTGCCCTAGCGACTAACCTTAATATGCCTCATGTGCCCCACGCCAGCCCTACTAGCTAAGCCTTTATGGCTGGGCTAGCTAGTTACGTTGGTGGAGGAATTGGCTAGTAGAGCGGAGTACGAAAAGCTACTTGAGCGTGCTTACGCCCAGATGCCAGAGGGGCCTGTTGAGAGGACGGAGAGGCTTGAAGTCCCAAGGCCTAGGGTGAGCATAGTTGGCTCCCGTACCATATTCCATAACTTCAAGGAGTTCTGTGATGCCGTGAACAGGAAGCCTGAGTTCTGCCTCCGCTTCTTCTCCCGTGAGCTAGCAACTGCTGGCTACTTTGACGGCGTAAGGGCTATATTCCAGGGCGTGTTTGAGGAGGACACAATACAGCGCTTAATCCAGATATTCCTACGTGATTACGTCATATGCCCCGTGTGCAAGAGGCCCGATACGCATCTCGTGAAGGAGAAGCGCATTATGTTCCTAATATGTGATGCCTGTGGTGCGAAATCGCCAGTAAGGCCCCTCTAGCCAGGAGCGTGATTACATGGCCGATGAGCAGGAGGAGGACCAGGGCAGGGGGCTCGTCTACTTAAACATCTTGCGCTCTGGCCTCCACACAGTTGTCTCCATCTGCGATGAAGAGCTCCTGGGCAGGACGCTTAAGGAGGGCAAGATAGTGTTCAAGGTGAGCGAGCCCTTCTACGGTGGCCAGCTAGTAGATGTTGATACAGCCCTTAGGATAGCATCTGAGTTCTCAATCGTGAACATGGTCGGTGAGCGTGTCGTGAGCAGGGCCATAGAGCTCGGCATAGTGCATAGGGCAGCCGTCATACGCATAGAGGGCGTGCCCCACGCCATGATACTCAAGACATGGGTCTAGGCGCTTCCGCTATTCCCTGCGATAATTGGCTACGTGGAGACGTTGTAGTAGCTATGGCCTTGTATTGGCTGCCCTACACTGGGCAGCCATTAACATCTCACTTGCTTTTGCACTTCCCTTCACGTTTTTAAGCAATCCTAGTGGCCTAGGGAGGGGGAGATGTAAGTGCCCTGTACCGTGGTGGTCTGTGGGTTCTTTGGCGATACTGGCAAGGGGAAGGTGATCTCCTACCTTGCCCTAGCAGATGATGTTGAAGTAGCTGCTAGGGGTGGGGTTGGGCCTAATGCTGGCCACACGGTCGTGTACAAGGGCCAGAAGTACATAATGCGCATGCTGCCCTCTGCCTTCGTCAACGAGCGTTGTAGGCTGCTCATAGGCCCTGGCGTGCTGGTAGATCCCGATGTCCTGCTGAGGGAGGTAGAGCTCATCGGTGCGAGCGGTAGGGTTGGCGTGGACCCCCAGTGCGCCATAATAGAGCCTGAGCATAAGGAGAGGGATAGGAAGGGCCACTTAAAGGAGCGGATTGGGACTACTGGCTCTGGCTGTGGCCCCTGTAGTGCAGATAGGGCACTTAGAATTGCCCGCTTAGCTAGGGATGAGCCAAAGCTAAAGCCATTCCTAGCTGATGTGCCACTTGAGGTAAATAGGGCCATAGATGAGGGGAAGAACGTCATACTAGAGGGCACGCAGGGGACCTTCCTATCCCTCTGGCATGGCACGTATCCCTACGTAACATCAAAGGATGTGACAGCATCCGCTATCTGTGCAGATGTAGGCGTTGGCCCTACTAAGGTAGATGATGTCGTAGTGGTGTTCAAGGCCTACGTAACCCGTGTTGGAGCTGGACCGCTGCCAGGTGAGCTCAGCCAGGAGGAGGCAGAGCGTAGGGGCTGGGCTGAGGTAGCCTCGGTAACTGGCCGAAAGAGGAGGGCTGCACCATTTAACTTTGAGCTAGCCAAGAGGGCAGTAATGCTAAATGGGGCCACACAGGTAGCCATAACCAAGGTTGATGTGCTATACCCAGAGTGCAAGGGGGCTAGGTCGTTTGAGGACCTACCCAGGGAGGCTAGGGAGTTCATAGGCCGTATTGAGAAGGAGCTTAAGGTCCCAGTTTCCCTAATAGGGACAGGGCCAGATGTGAATGAGATAATAGATAGGAGGGGGGAGCTCGGCCTCAAGAGGGACTAGCTGCTAGCTAGGCTAGTGGGGTTGCTTCCCCTCGCCTGCTGCCTAGGGGCTACCTAACGGCCCCAAGTATCAGGGCCAGTAGGGCCATGCGTACTACTACGCCCGAGCGCACCTGCCTGAAGTATCGGGCATATGGCGTGTTATCAACTTCTGGAGCTATCTCATCTACACGGGGGAGGGGGTGGAGGATTATCAAGCCCTCCTTAGCCCCCTCAAGCGCCTTTAGGTCCACCCTGTAGGAGCCCTTCACACGCTCGTACTCAAGTGGATCGGCAAAGCGCTCCTTCTGTATGCGTGTAACGTAGAGGACGTCAAGCTCTGGTAGAACCTCGCTTAGGTCGCTTACCTCTACGACAGGGATCTTGCCCTCAATCTCCTCTAGGACCTCACGCCTCATCCTGAGCTCAGGCGGTGAGATCAGGTAGAGCCTTACCTTGTACAGCGAGAGGGCATATGCGAGCGAGTGGACGGTCCTGCCGTACCTTAGGTCCCCCATGAGCCCTATGTTGAGGCCATCTATACGGCCCCTCTCACGCCTTACCGTGTACAGGTCCAGCATGGCTTGCGTTGGGTGCTCCTCAGCACCAGAGCCAGCATTTATTATGGGCTTCTTGGAGAACTCAGCAGCAAGCCTAGCGGAGCCCTCCCTTGGGTGCCTTAGCACTATGGCATCTGCGTAGTTCTCCACCACCCTTATGGTATCAGCTAGGTTCTCGCCCTTCATAACGCTGGTCGCCTCTGGCTTAGCAAAGCCTATGGTTGCCCCACCGAGCTTCTTCATGGCTACCTCAAAGCTAAGGCGTGTCCTAGTGCTTGGCTCAAAGAACAGGAGGGCCAGTACCTTGCCCCTCAGCATATCAGAGCCCTTATCGTATAGTGGCTCCATGGCCTCAGCTACATCAAGTATGTAGTCTAGCTCCTCCCGTGTGAAGTCCTTTATAGATACCACGCTCCTCCCTTCAAAGCCCAAGCCCAGCTCCCCTCTGGGCTGTGTAGTGTGCAGAGGGGGATAAATGGCTTCTACTCGGACCCTAGGCAAGGGAGGGGGTTAGGCGAAGGTAGCCGTAGGCATGGCCGTGCCACCAAGGCCCTTAAGGCTGGGCTAGCGTAGCCCCCTTAGGTGGTGCTATTGGGGGAGCCTAAGCCAGGGGCGCCTACGCTTAGGGTAGCTAAGATAAAGGATGGGACGGTCATAGACCACATAACCGCAGGCCGTGCCCTACTGGTGCTAAAGATACTTGGCATAACTGGCCGAGAGGGCTTCATAGTAACTGTTGCCATGAACGTCCCAAGCAAGAAGATGGGGAAGAAGGACATAGTTAAGATAGAGGGGCGTGTCCTAAGCCCAGATGAGGTAAATAAGATAGCCTTAGTAGCTCCTAGGGCCACAATAAACATAATAAGGGATTACGAGGTCGTTGAGAAGAGGAGGGTTAAGCTCCCAAGGACCATAAGGAACATAGTTAGGTGTGTGAACCCAGCTTGCATAACAAACGATAGGGAGCCAATTGAGCCAGTTTTCTACGTGGTATCAGAGGAGCCCCTTAAGCTCAAGTGCCACTACTGTGGCCGCATAATGGAGCAGCATGATATACTAGCCTGCCTCTTCAGCGAGGGCTAAAACGGCCTAGGGGCCTGCTACTCCCCCTGGCCAGTTAGGAGGAGGATGGCCCTTGCCAGGTCCCCTCCAGTTTTCTCAAGTGCTTCCCTTGCTTCCTCAGGGCTAACTCCAGCTTGCTGGGCCACTAGGAGCACGTCCTCCTCTGGTATAGCTGGCCTCTCCTCAACAACCGCCTCCTCCCTTATGGCCCCTGGCACGACCTGATAGACCCTCTGCCCGCCTACCTCTACCACGAGGACTTCTGGGTCCTCAAGCACAATGCGCTTGCCAGGCAGCCTTAGCACGACCTCTACAACGCCCTCTACTGGCGTCATGCTCATGCCCATTTGCTTCATCATGCGCCTAAGAGCCCTTGGGGATATGCGCCTCCTCAACGTGGGCACCTGTGCTAGGAGCACCTAGAGGGATTTTAAAGACTAGCCCTCGCCTACGCTATCCCTTACCCTCACGGCTACACCACGCTTAAAGGAAGCCATCTCCTGGCCCGTTAGGAGCGCCCTTCCCACTGCGAGGAGCTGGCCGTCTGGCCCCACCACGATTACCTCATCGCCAGGCCTTATCCCCCAATCTGCCCTGAGGACGTGCTTAGCGAACACGCTCCTCCCCCTGGCCACGAATGGGGCAGCCTCAGCTGAGACGACCACCACGTACCTGCTGCCTAGGAAGGGCAGCAGCCTCCTAGCACCGTGGATCGTGAGGGCGAGCTGGCCATCCGAGGCCCTCAGGGTCGCTAGGAGCTTCCCCCCATGCCTGATGTGCCTTATGCGCCCCGTCCTTCGGGACCTAATCACCTGGACATCATCTGGGAAGAGGGCCTCACCTGCCCCAGGGCCGAATTGGTAATCTGCTATGGCCCTTAGGCGCCTTAGATCTAGCTCCCTGGCGAGCTCCTCATCCAAGCCCATCGCCTGCTGCAGCTAGCTAGGTGAGGGGTGAGCTAATAACCTACCCTCGCTAGCCCTACTTGGCCATGCGGATATGCGAGGTGTGTGGCCGTGAGATAATTGGCCCTGCTTACATAGCGCTTGTTGAGGGGGCCGAGCTAGTCGTATGTGCAGATTGCGTCCGCTATGCGAAGTGGTATAGGCGCTTGAGGAGGGGGGAGCTAAGGCCTAGGTCGGCTAGGGCGAAGGCCCCTAAGAAGCCCCTCATGGCCAGGGCAGTTAGGCCAGGTGTCCCAACTAGGATAAGCGAGCTTGAGCAGCTAGAGCTAGTTGATGACTATGGCCGTAGGGTCAAGGAGGCTAGGGAGCGCAGGGGCCTAACGCAGGAGGACCTAGGGAGGCTCATAGGGGAGAAGGCATCCGTGATAAGGCGCATAGAGACAGGTGAGTTAGCACCAGATATAGCACTTGCTAGGAAGCTTGAGCACGCCCTAGGCGTAAGGCTGCTAGTTAGGGCAAGCAGGGAGGAAGTGAGGGTAAGGCCATCTAGCCCTCCTAGGCCGATTTTAACCTTAGGCGATATAATAGCCATGTCCTCGCAGGCCAGGGAGAGGGAGGGAAGCCGTGAGGAGGCCAAGGGCCATAGTAGTTGAGCGGAGGAGGCCAGGGGAGCGCTCCCATATAGATGAACTCCGTGCCCTTGCGGAGGCAGCTGGGTATGAGGTCGTGGGGCAGCTTGAGCAGGTGAGGGAGCCAGATCCGAAGTACCAGATAGGGCCTGGGAAGGCAGAGGAGCTAGCAGATATGGTAAAGAAGCTAAAAGCCGATATAGTCATATTTGAAAATGAGCTAAAGCCCGTTCAAGCCTACAACCTAGCTAAGCTGCTGGGCGTGGAGGCCATAGATAGGTTCCAGCTCATACTCCAGATATTCGCCCAGAGGGCCACTACCCGTGAGGCCCAGCTCCAGGTGAAGCTAGCAGCCCTTAGGTATGAGCTAGTTAGGGCAAAGGAAAAGGTCCGCTTAGCTAAGATGGGGGAGCAGCCAGGCTTCATGGGCCTAGGTAAGTACGAGGCAGATGTTTACTACGAGATGATCAAGAGGCAAATAGCGACAATAAGGAGGAAGCTTGAGCGCATAAGGAAGAAGCGACAGCTACACAGGAAGAGGCGGGAGAAAATGGGGCTGCCATCTGTCTCCTTATCTGGCTATACTAATGCTGGTAAGAGTACGCTATTCTATGCTCTAACTGGCGAGTACGTTCAGATAAGCCCAAGCCTATTCACAACCCTCACGACCACCGCACGGCTAGCCGATTTCAACGGCCGTTCTGCCCTCCTCATAGATACCGTAGGCTTCATAGATAGGCTGCCCATACAGCTGGTAGAGGCATTCCACTCCACGCTTGAGGAGACCACGCTCTCGGATGTCATCCTCTTAGTAGTTGATATAAGCGAGCCAATAGAGGAGGTAGAGCGTAAGCTAGGCTGCTGCCTTGATACGCTAGCTGAGATAGGTGCTGGGGAGGTGCCAAAGGTAACGGCCCTCAACAAGATAGACCTGTTGAGCAGTGAGGAGGTATCCTGGAGGCTTGATTACATCTCCAAGCTGGTGGAGAGGCCTGTGCCCATATCCGCCCTCTACGGCACGAACCTTGATGAGCTCAAGGCCCAGGTAGCGGAGCTGCTGCCAGGCTACGTAAAGGCCCGTGTCGTAATGCCACTTTGCGATGAAGCCTACTCTCTTGCCTCCTGGGCCATGGATAATACCCACGTGCTAAAGGCCGAGTACGGCCAAGATAGGGTAGTGCTCGTGCTTGAGGGACTTGAGCCACTCGTGGGCAAGCTGGCTGGTCGTGTTAGGGAGCTTGGTGGGGAGCTTGAGCTCCTTAGGCCATGACCTCTACCTTAGTCCTGGCCCCAGACCTCAGCCTCTCCCAGGCATCCATGTTGTTCACGCAGCCTGGATCTGGCGCAAGGTAATCGCCAAAGTAGCCATAGGCCCTTGCCCTGCAGCCACCGCACACGTAGCGGAACTCGCACTCACCGCAATGGGGCTTCAGCTTATCCCTATCCCTTAGGTCCCAGAAGACAGGGCAGGTTTCCCAGATCTCCTCAAAATCGTCCTTGCGCACGTTGCCAACGCTAACTGGCATGAAGACACACGGCGTTATAGTCCCATCTGGGTCTATAGCACAGTAGAAGCGACCAGCGCCACAGCCACCTATGAACTCTGAGATCCCTACAACTGCCTTAGTGAACCTTGGGTTCCAGAAGTGGGCGGGCACTATGAGCTCCTTGCCTGAGCGGAGGGCAGCCTCTACCTGGAGGGCCACACGGGCGTACTGGGGCGCTGTTGAGACCACCTGGAGCTTACGGCCCTTGAGCACCTCGCCGAGCATGAGCCTCAGCGTCTCCTCACGCTCCTTGGGGCTTAGGTCGTTGTCCACTATGAATATGCCACGGCCAGTTGGCACGAAGTTAAAGCACGTTATGCCCTTAACACCTACCTCCTCACAAAGGTCTATGAGGGCAGGTAGCTCAGATACGTTCATCTTGGTAAGCGTCATGGCTACCTGCGTCCAGAGGCCGACTTCAACGCAGTTCTTAACGCCCCTCATGGCCCTCTCAAAGGCACCTGGTATGCCCCTGAAGGCATCATGGGTTTCTGGGTTCGCCCCATCTATGCTTATCTCCACGTAGAATAGGTCAAGCTCTTTTAGCTTCCTAGCTACCTCCTTCGTTATGAGGGTCCCATTTGTGGCGAGGGCCGTGTACATGCCGTAGTCCTTGGCTAGCTCAAGGACCTTGTATATGTCCTTGCGCATGAGGGGCTCGCCACCTGAGAAGGCAATTATGGTTACACCTGCATCTGCAAGCTCACGCACGACCCTAAGGGCCTCCCTCGTGCTCAGTTCCTCGGGCCTTGGCTTTGGCCCAGCAGAAGCATAGCAGTGCTTACAGCGTAGGTTGCAGGCCCATGTGTAGTTCCAGACGACCAGGAAAGGCGCACCTGGCGTGAAGGGCCTCCTAAGGCCGAACTTCGCTATGCCCTTTATCACGCTCGCTATGCCCCTCCTCCAGTGGGCCTGCTTAAGCGTTTCCTTCATCTGGTCTTCTGTTAAATCAAGGTGCCTTCCACTCGTCAGAAGGGCCCAGCGCACTAATGGGGTGGCCACGTGCGAGCAGATGAAGCACGCCTTCTCCCTTACGCCAGAGAAGAGCTC
>DQYM01000088.1 GCA_011040545.1 Candidatus Bathyarchaeota archaeon
GGCCTGGATGGACATGGGCTACGAGGTCCACGTCCTCTCCTTCATAAGGGATGACTTCCATGGCCGTGTTATGTTCGGGCCAGATGAGCCCTTCGTGATAAGGTGCTTTGGCACATCTGGCAAGACGAACTTCCTAGACCCACGCCCCCTCCTCACCCTTGATTACGATGTGCTGGTCGTTGAGGATCTTAAGATGCTGCCTATGCGGAACCTAGCCCTCATATGGCATCACGTTAGGCGGAAGGCCAAGGCCCTAGTCCACGTGCTACATGAGAATACCATACTTGGCCGAAGGCCACCGCAGCCCCCTGAGTTCTACTCACTAGATTGGGATGCAGTTGTCTTCTTTGATGAGAGGCAAGCTTGGTATGCTAAGGCCATCTATGGCGATAGGGCTCGCTACATACCCTGGCCCTGCATGCCAAAGCGTGATGGGAGCAGGGAGGAGGCTAGGAGGGAGCTTGGCCTACCGCTAGATAGGCCAATTGTGCTCTGCTACGCAAGAGGTGGCTACAAGCCCTTCCTGCCCAAGCTACCAGATGAGGACCTAAGGGATGTCCTCTTCCTAGTGCTAACTGGTGAGGAATTTGATTGGCCAGATTACCCACAGGTCAGCATCCGCAGGACTGGCCCCCTGAGGAACGATGAGCTAGATAAGTACGCCTTTGCCTCAGATGCCATAATACTGCATAAGCCATCAACACCAGCTATACCGCTCGCTCTAGTTTCAACTGCAGCTTACTTCTTCCTTGGGACCATGAGGCCCATACTAGCACCTAGGCTAAGCGATTCCTTTGAGTGCTTTGGCAAGGAAGTGCTTAAGTACGCAGATAGGAGGGAGCTCAGGGACATACTTGTGGATGTGCTTAACGATGGGCCAAGGATTAGGGAGGCGCTTGGGGCTGCTGAGACCTTCCTTGAGGAGCACTCGCCCGAGAAGATCGCTAAAGCCTTCATAGAGCTATTTGAGGAGCTAGCAGGCTAGCCCCTAGGACCTTATTATGCTCTTTATGAGCTCTAGGGCCTGGTTTGGCTCTAGTATGCCCGCCCTAGCCTCCCTCAGCACCCTCTGTATGGATGGCAGCATCATGTACTTGTACTTCCTATGCGTTGCCTTCAGGAGGGGGCAGCCAAAGCTCAGCCTCCCCCTCGGCCTCCCAGCCCTAGTAGCTAGGTAGAGCGTATCCGTCTTGAAGAGCGCTAAAGCTGCCATTAGGTTGAGCCTAAGCACCTTCCTGCTGCCTACCCTAAGCCAGTACGTGGAGAAACGACCTGTTGGGAGGAGGTCGCCAAATCCCACCATCGGAACGCCTTCCTCAAGCGAGAACCTCACGACCTCACGTTCTATCTCCTGGTGGCACATCCTACATGGGTGCCTCCTGCCCTCACCAGCTAGCCTAAGGATGGACGAGAACACATCCCCACGGCCCCTTAGGTAGGCGTGCTCTACCCCAAGCCTAGATGTTATGGAGCTTATGAGCTCCCTGGCCTCCGCTGGCAGCATCCAGCTACCAGCATCTACGGTAGCTGCAATAGGGTTTAAGCCAAGCACCTTGGCCACGTAGAGCATGGCAGTGCTATCCGCTCCACCAGAGAAGCCAATTACTATTGCTGGCTCATCAAGTGGCTCATAGGATGGCCACTCCCTTGGTGGATACCTTAGCTCCGCCCTTAGGATGGCCAGGATGCGCTCTAAAGCCATTTTGAGTAGGCCATTGGCCCTTGCTAATAGGTGCTTCACCTTGTAAAGGGCCTCCCCTATCCTCCTGCGCTTTACAAGTAGGTCCGTGTTAGAGCGAACGGCCATGCTTGAAATACCAAGCAAGTCCCTAACTAGCTTCAGGACCCGACCACCAGGCCCTAGCACAGCTGACTTATCTGGCCTATCCGCTACTACTACGAGCAGGAAGTCGTCTTCCTCTTGGTAATACACAGCCCTTATCCTGGGCCTAACGTACGTTCTAAGGCCGAGTTCCCTCCTAGCCCTGAGGATGGCCCTTAGCACCTCCCCTGGCGTGAAGCTCATGGCTACTGCCCATTAGCCCAAAGGCTCTTAAGCTCGCCCATGCAGTGGCCATTGGCATGTCAGTTGATGCCCTAGTGGGGAAGGCTGAGGGGCTCCTCACTAAGGTTGGCTTAGGAGCTCTGGTGATATCAAGGCCATCTAACATCACCTACTTCACGGGCTTCAAGGGTGGCTTGAGGCTGATTGTGCCAGAGGGCAGTGAGCCAGTGTTGCTGGTCGGTGGCGTTGACCTAACGGCAGCTGAGGAGCACTTCTCAGGCTCAAAGGTAGTGGTAAGGCATGTTAAGCTAGGTGAGAGGCTTGACGATGCAACTATAAGCATCCTAGGGGAGCTTAAGCCAAGCTCGGTTGGATTTGATGAGCTTCCAGTTAAGAGCTACCTAAGGCTCTCCGAGGAGCTCAGCAACGTAGAGCTTAGGGAAGTAAGCGATGAAATATGGGCCTTGAGGAAGGTGAAGGATGAGAGGGAGCTTAAGGCCATTAGGAAGGCTTGCCTCATAGCCTCTAAGGGCATGGAGGCTGCTTACGAGCTCCTACAGCCAGGCATAACCGAGCTTGAGCTCGCAGGCGAGATTGAGAGGGCACTTAGGAAGGCTGGCTCAGAAGCCCACCCATTTGAGGTTATAGTGGCCTCTGGGCCTAACTCCGCCCTCCCACACGCAAGGCCATCTGGGAGGGAGCTCAAGGAGGGCGACCTAGTGGTTGTGGACCTAGGTGCTACCTACGGTGGCTACGTCTCAGATATGACACGCACGTTCGTGGTGGGCCAGGCCAGCAGGGGCCAGGAGGAGCTCTACAGGCTCGTGCTCAAGGCCCAGCAGGAGGCCATGGAGGCCGTTAGGGCTGGCGTAGAGGCCCAGGCCGTAGATGGGGTAGCTAGGTCAATCATAGATGGGGCTGGCTACGGCCCATACTTCATCCACTCGCTTGGCCACGGCCTTGGCCTAGAGGTCCACGAGCCACCTAGGATTGGGCCAGGGGCTAGCGAGCAGCTCCTAGCTGGCAGCACAATCACGGTTGAGCCAGGCATCTACATACCAGGTCGCTACGGCATAAGGATTGAGGATACCGTGCTCGTCCTAAAGGATGGCTATGAGGTGCTCACGAAGTTCCCATATGGCCTTAAGCCTCAGTAGCCGATGGCGCTAGCGGTGCCTGCTGCACATGCCTATGGCTGATTACGTAGGCCAAGCCCAGCAGCGTTATGCCCAAGCTCAAGGCTAAGAAACCCGCATCCCCAGGGGCCAGGAGGGCCTGAAGGGATAGGTTATAGACGTACATGGCCGTGAAGAACTTGTATTCTGGCCCACCTCCCCTGAGGGCCACCTCATAGAGGCTTAACACGGTAGCGGATACGAGGAACCAACCTGCGAAGTTGCTAAGGGGCACGCCCTGCCACCAAGGCCCCCAGCCCCCTTCCCATACCCAGGCTTGCCAGGAGATCATGGCGGGGTCAAGGGCTAGGTCAAGCACCACCATGAGGGATGATGCTAGGAGCACGAGGCTAGGCCCGCTTGCGAATGGCCTAGCAGCTAGGTACGCTAAGGCGGAGAAGATGCCCCACATCACGGGGACGGCTATGGGGACTCCCATGAGCCTAGCTGAGTCTAGGGCCACGTACCTATACCTGCCGAAGGGCAGGCCCGTTGAAACACCAAGGATCTCAAAGGCTAGCCCTACGGCAAAGCCTAGCGGGAGGATGAGGGGAAGCTTTCTATGCTCAATCCCAAGGATGGCTATGGCCACTATGTAGGAGGTCATGTAAATAGCGTAGGATAGCCAAGACCAATTAGGTAGGGCTAGGCAAAGCCATATTGGGATGGTAATGCCAACTAGCATGAGGAGCCCAGAGATCTCCACGGGGCTGAGCTTAGCAGGCAAGGCACACATAACCCCCTTGCTAGCGCCCAAACCTCCTCTGCCTGCCCTGGTAGGTCCTTATGGCCCTTAGCAGGTCTATGCGCCTGAACTCAGGCCAGAGGACATCTATGAAGCATAGCTCGCTGTAGGCAGACTGCCACAGCAGGAAGCCACTTAATCGCTCCTCACCAGATGTCCTTATTATCAGGTCGGGATCCTTTACGGCCTCTGGTAGGTGGCTGGTGTAGAGGTAGCTCTCAAAGAGCTCCTCATCTATCTCCTCTGGCTCAATAAGGCCAGCCTTAACATCCCTTGCTACCTTCCTAACAGCATCTACTATCTCGGCCCTACCGCCGTAGGCTATGGCTATGTTCAGGTAGTGCTCGCTGTAGCCCTTAGTGGCTTCCTCAACTTCCCTTGCTAGCTCCCTCACATCGGGCGGTAGGAGCTCTAGGCGACCTATGACCTTCACCCTGACCTTATGCTTCCTTATTACATCGCTTTCTTTAAGGCGCTTGAGCTCCTCCTTAAAGAGCTTCATTAACTCCTCTACTTCCCTCTTGCTGCGCTTGAAGTTCTCAGTTGAGAAGGCATAGAGCGTTATCGTCCTTATGCCTAGCTCTAGGCACCAATTAAGCAGCTCCTCAACCCTCTTGGCCCCAGCCCTATGGCCCTGCCAGGGCTTAAGGCCGTGCATCCTAGCCCAGCGCCTATTGCCATCTAGGATAATGCCTATGTGGCTTGGCATAGGCTTTTCCCTCACCTGGAGCTCAAGCCAGCGCTCGTAGAGGTCGTAGGCCCCCATCTTCATTAGGGCATACCTAGCCTTATGCACATCTACGTTCAGCCAGCGTGTGAGCATCTCAATTAGCGATACGAGCTTCTCTATCAACATCACTTCCTCACCCTTGCCCCCTCAAGCGCCCTAGCACATGGGCAATTACGTTCCTCAGGCACCTCCCTTACGGCCTCTATGAGCACCCCCTTGATTATATCTTGGAGCCTTGAGGCTACCTCAATAACCTCATCTGCAGTTAGCCTATCCTGCATTCCAGCAGCCATATTTGATATAAAGCATAGGCTGGCATAGCACATCTCAAGCTCCCTTGCTAAGAAGGCCTCAGGGACAATAGTCATGCCTACTAAATCACAGCCAAGCATCCTCATGGCCCTTATCTCAGCTGGCGTTTCAAACCTAGGCCCTTCCGTGCAGGCTACAACTGCCTTCTCATGCACTACTGCCCCCCTAGATCTAGCTGCCCTTATCAGCACGGCCCTGAGCTCTGGGCAGAAGGGCTCAGTAACATCAATGTGTATTACCTCAGGCCCATCGTAAAATGTAGTAGGCCTCCCCTTCGTGAAGTCCATTATATCATGTGGGACGGCTAGCTCACCTGGCTTAAAGCTTGGATTAATAGCACCAGTTGCATTTGTGGCAATTACCCTCTCAACACCAAGGGCCTTTAGGGCCCAGATGTTAGCTCGGTAGTTCAACTTGTGGGGTGGGGCCTCGTGCTCCCAGCCGTGCCTAGGCAGCATGGCAACTTGCTTGCCAGCTACGTAGCCGATAGCTATCTCAGGTGGTAGGCCATAGGGCGTTCCCACCCTAACCCTCTCTGGTGCTTCTAGGAGCTCCTCTAGGCCAGTTCCACCTATTATGGCTATCTTAACTTCCCTCCTCTGCCTCAAGGCCCCCTCGCCCAGGCCAGGCTAGCCTAGCTCTTATAATGTTCACGATTATGGTGGCTAGGGCCACCATGAGCACGCCAACCAGGAAGGTGGCCATTAGGTCGGTGTAGGAGAGCATTGGGTTAAGCAGGATCCTGCCAGCCTCGTAGAGGAGCCTATACGACCAAGCGCAGACCAGGAGGCCAACTAGGCCATACCACCCCCTCGGATCCTTACGCATGAACCAGTGTAGGCAGCGGCCAAGTATCAGCACGCAGAAGCCAGCTACGAACATGTGGGATGTATTCACGCATAGCCACCCTATTAGGGCAGCTAGGTCAGCGTAGGAGATGCCTACTACTGGCGCATAGTAGGTTAAGTACCAGGCCACTTGGTAGGTGGCTAGGAGCACTATCAGCGTGCCAGCAGCATAGGAGATGGCAGCTACGTACACGTGTGGTGGTGGGAACTTGAACACCCTTGATCTAGCTGCCCTTATGAAGTTCTCTATGCGCCTATCTAAGCCAAAGCCCTTTACGAACATGAAGGCACCTATGCCAACTAGGATGGCCATCCAGGCGTAGACGAGGAGGTTTAGCATCCAGAGGACCACGAGGATGAGGATTAGGGCGCCTGGTAGGCCAAGCACTATCCTAGAGTACCTAGGGTTCTCAAGTAGCAGCCTTAGGTAGCGTGAGAAGAGGGCAGCTGTTTCCTCTATTGAACGGCTATGCCTTACTACAACACGCTTAACAGAAACTATTGGCACCTTAGATTGTATGAGTGGGATGACGACCTCATCTGCATACCCATCTGTAACTAGGATAACGCCATTTGCTGGGAATACCCTTAGGACCTCGGATAGCTCTGCTAGGAGCTTTCTATCTGCCTTCACGCCCCCAAGTGGGGAGCCAGTAATAGTTGCGATTTCATATGCTTCACCAGGCCCAGCAGTAGCAGTTAGGTGCTCGTAGAGCCTCACGGCCTCGAACATGGCATTTGCATCTGCTTCCTCTGGATCCGCTAGGGCGAGCTTAGTAGCTACCCTTAGGTTCTCCTCCTTCCCTATTATTGGCGTCTTGACCTTTGCCTTAACACCTACATCGTCATCCCTATCAACGCAGAGCACCAGCGTCCTCTCTGCCTTCCTCTCCCCCAAGCGGTCCCACCTTGCTCCTCACATAGGAGTGCCTAGCTCCCTTAAAACGATTAACGGCAAGCGGGGAGAAGGCTTTTAAGCAGCATAACTATTCATGGGGAGGTGCTTAAGGCTGGAACGAGCAGAGAGGACGCTAGCTCGTAGGCTTGGCTTCTGGGAGACACTTGGCATAGGGGTGGGCAGCACGATAGGTGGCTCCATATTCGTTATACTTGGCGATACGGCTAGGCTAGCTGGCCCAGCTGCCTTCATATCCTTCTTCCTAGGTGCCCTCATAACGCTCCTTATAGCCCTTAACTACAGCGAGCTAGCTACTAGCCTCCCCGTCTCAGGTGGTGGCTATGTCTTCACACGGGAGGCCATAGGGGGCCTCTCGTCCTTCCTAACTGGCTGGTTCCTCTGGGTTGGCAACATGCTGTATGCTGCTATGAACGCTGTTGGCTTTGCCCTAATAGCAGCTCGCTACCTACCCCTAAATCCAATCTTAATAGCGGAAGTCGTTCTATGGGCCTTCTGCATACTAAACGTAATCGGGGTGAAGGAAACAGGCCGAACTCAGCTTATCCTAACAACTACGCTCCTAGCTGGCCTCCTCTTCCTGACCATCTCATCAATAGCTGGCTTTGATCGCTCTAACCTAGAGCCCCTAATGCCCATGGGCATGGGTGGTGTGCTAGCAGCAGCTGGCCTCAGCTTCGTGGCCTACTGGGGGTTTGAGACCATAGCTGCCGTTGGCGGTGAGGTGAGGAAGCCAGAGAGGACGATCCCCCTCTGCTGCGTCCTATCCGTGCTGGTGTGCAGTGCTATCTACGTATCGGTAACCCTTGCCTCCATAGGCCTCGTGGGCTGGGAGGCACTTGCTGAAAGTGAAACGCCCTTGATCCTAGTGGGCTCTGCCCTCCTGGGCGACCTCGGTGAAACCTTAGTATCCATCTTAGGTGCTATAGCCACGTTAACAAGCTTGAACTCAGCCCTCCTATCAGCTGCTAGGATAGCTTACGCACTAGCCAAGACGGAGCTCCTCCCAAGGGGCCTAGCTATCATCCATGGTAGGTTTAGGACCCCGTATGGGGCCGTTATGCTATCTAGTGCCCTTGCAGCCCTATTTACCCTCACGGGCTTCGTGAGCTTCCTAGCAGAAGCAGCAAGCTTTGGCTTCCTAACTGGCCTACTGCTCGTTAACGTAAGCCTAATGGTCCTCAGGAGGAAGAGGCGCTACCTGCCTAGGAAGTTCAAGACGCCCCTCTACCCACTGACCCCAGTACTAGCCATAGTGGCCTGCCTCGCCCTCATACCGTTTATGGATCCAGCCGTCCTAGCCGTAAGCCTAGCCATAGGCCTGATGGGCTCCATGGTGTTCTTATTTGAGCTCGCAACGCCTAAGACGAGGGAAGCAGCCATAGGTGGCTTCTCCCTGGCCTCTGGCCTATCCGTCCTCCTGATACTCTACATACTTGATGTAAGGCTTGGGTGGGAGATAAGCACCTGGGCCTACTATGTCCTGCTGGCTGGTGGCATAACGCAGGTAATAGCATCGCTATTCTGTGCCATACCGCTTGGGGAGCTCTACGTAGCTGCCTCAGGAGCCCTTGGCCTCACGAAGGAGCCTGGCCTCGTCCTCCCCCCTAGGGCTGCGAAGGCTGTAACAGCCCTTGAGAGGCTAATGGGCATAATACAGATGGCTACAGCCCCGCTCACGGCCATAATACTGTATAGCCTCACGGCCTTGCTCGTCAGGGGCATGTATAGGCCATTCATGGTGGCCCCACTGCCCCCAGAGCCCGCCTACGTGCCACTCCTCATGGTGATGTGCATAAGCCTTGTGTTCTCAACCCTAGCTGCTGTTATATCTGGCTTCATCTTGGTCAAGAGGAAGTACTACTAGCAGGAGGCCCCCTGCTATGGGACTTGGTGGGCGAAGCCTGAGAGCACTAAGAGCGTTCCAAGTGCTACGGCTACTAGGCCGAATATCAGCTCTAGGTCAGGTGGAACGAGGCCACTTAGGACGCCTAGGAAGGCCACGAATATGCCTGTCGTTATGGCAACTGCACCTATGAATATCAGTATGCCACCGAAGGCAGCTGCAGCCCTCCTCCAGAGCCTAACTGCTTTAAGCCTATCAAGGGTAGCACTAGCATCGGTTAGCAGGTCATCTATCTCGCCCATTAGCCTCTCAAGGCGTTTAGCTAGCTCCTCAGCAGCCCTCATGCCCTCCTCAACCCTAGCTGAGCTAATGGCCTCCTTGAGGTCCCTTACTTCAGCATCAGATCTATCCCTAGTATCTAGGAAGTGCTTAAGCCTCCTCTCAAGCCTCTTTATCTGCTCCTCTGGGGGCGCTTCCTGGCCCATGCTCTGGCCCCTACTGGGCGAAAAGGGATAAAAACCTTGTGGTCGCCTACCCCGCCCGACCTACTCAAGTATGATACGGGCATCTACCGTCTTTGCTCCCTTCTCATATACTATTATTGGGTTTAAGTCCATCTCCTTAATCTCTGGGAGTTCCATTACCAGCCTTGAGGCACTGAGCAGGATCTTAGCTATGGTATCTACATCAGCAGGTGGCTGCCCCCTGTAGCCCTTCAGTATTGGATATGCCTTTATCTCGCTTATCATCTCATAGGCATCTTGCTCATCTATTGGTGCTACCCTAAAGGACACGTCCTTTAGCACCTCAACGAATATGCCACCAAGGCCGAACATGAGCGTCTGGCCGAACTGCGGGTCCTTTATGGCACCTACTATGACCTCAACTATGCCCTTAGGTGCCATCTCCTCAACTAGGATGCCCGTGATGTGGGCATCTGGCTTATGCGCCCTAACGGCATCTACGATGCGCTTGAAGCCCTCCCTAACGCCCCCCTCGTCTATGACGTTCAGCAGCACGCCACCTACATCCGACTTGTGTATCACATCTGGTGAGACTACCTTGAGCACTACTGGGTAGCCTATCTCCTCAGCTATCTCAACTGCCTCATCTGGCGTCCTAGCCACACGCCCCCTCGGCACTGGTATGCCGTACTCAGCACAGACTGCCTTTGCCTCTGGCTCAAGGAGGTGCTTACGCCCTTCCTCATACGCACGCCTTATTATCTCCGAGGCCCTCCTGCCCGCCAAGGCAAGCACCAAGTTAAGCAGGCCTATATAACTAATTACGCTTGCCC
>DQYM01000142.1 GCA_011040545.1 Candidatus Bathyarchaeota archaeon
GGTAAGTCCCATATAGTGCACGTAAGCGAAGGTCGCTTTGAGTCTAAATCAACAAGGGATAGAGGTCAGGTGCTCGTAGTTGAGCTTAAGGGGCCAGGTGTTTATACCTTTGTGCTACACGCAACTGCCTTCAATGGCACGTTCAACCCAGAGAACATCACGATATATGCCTACTACGCTAGGGCAGAGCTACCTGAGGCCGTGCCTAGCTGGTCGGTTGAGAATGGCTCTGTGATCTATGGCCCACATGCCATGGTGAGCGTCTCATGGAACATAACGCCAGTTGAGGAGCTCCCCGATATAATGGCTTATGAGACACAGCTATCCATAATGAAGGGCATATACCTTCGCTTTGAGGGCTCAATAGATCCAGCTGAGGATACCCTTGAGGCTGGCTGGTATGAGAATGTTGGCCGTTGTGAGGACTACATATATGTATGGCTTAGGAAGGGCATGAAGGTCTACATAGAGGTCGGCTGGATTGGCCCACTAACAGATATAGATGTATTCTGTTGGCCACCTGGCGTTGAGCAAACATTTGATAATAGCCTGCTTGGGGAGGCAACCGCTACGCTTAACAACCCTGAGAAGGGCACCTTCGTGGCCCCCGTAACTGGCAACTACACGATAGGCATAGATTGGTATGGTGGCCCAGCTAGCGAGCTGCCCGTGCCCTACTACGTTATCGTGAGCACGCTAAGGGGATTTACGATATCAGGGCTAGGTGGCGAGGCTACAATAGATACAAGCATAATGGGCTCAAATGGCACATTCCTACTTAACACCACGCTCCTAACTGGGACGAACGTGGAGTACAAGTCAAACATCACCGTAACTGCCTACAACTTCTTCCCACCATCCGTTGAGATAATATACCCAAGGCCAGGTGATGTGGTAAACGGCACCGTCCTCATACAGTGGAGGGCAGAGGATCCAAATGTGCCAGATGAGACGCTCACGTTTGACCTCTACGTTAGCTTTGATGGTGGCACTACATGGCTCCCCCTAGCCTACCAGCTCCAGAGGACAAGCTACGAGTGGGATACACGCCCATCTTCTTGGCGTGGCATTGAGTTCTGCAATGAAACCATGATAAGGGTAGTGGTCTCAGATGGGAAGGCGGAGAGGGAGGATGTATCTGGCCCCTTCACAGTAGATAACAGGCCACCTGCTCCCCCAGCTGAGGAGAAGCCAGTCCCCCAGCCCGTGGTCCTCAGGCCAGAGGCGGTAATCGGGATAGGGGCTGCTATTGGGGCTGGTGTAGCTGCTGGGGTAGCCTACGTCATGCTAAAGAGGAAGCGTGAAGCAGAGCTCACGGTGCCCACGGCTTGGGCGAGCTAGTTGAGCTACATGGCGTTGTGAAGAAGTTCGGCAGGGTAGCTGCCCTTAGGGGCGTGTCCCTGTGCCTTAGGCGAGGTGAGGTAGTAGGCCTCCTAGGCCCAAATGCCAGTGGGAAGACGACGCTCCTGAAGATCATAATGGGCTTCATAAGGCCAGATAGGGGGGAGGTTAGGGTCCTTGGCCGAGATCCATACCTAGATCCAAGCATTAGGGCCAGGGTAGGCTACGTGCCAGAGGACGTGCTCCTCTACGACTCACTAACCGTGCGTGAGTTCCTATACTTCATGGGTAGGATGAGGAAGATGGATCCAAGCACCTACATAGATCGTGCTAGGCTGCTTGCTACCCTATTTGAAATTGAGGATAAAATGGATTGCCTCGTGGGCTCGCTGTCTAAAGGGGATAGGCAGAAGCTAGCCTTGATATCGGCCCTGCTCCACGAGCCAGATGTGCTCATATTAGATGAGCCCCTGGCATCACTAGACCTAGTAGCTGCTAGGGTGCTAAAGGAAGTGCTCAGGGAGATCAGGTCCCGTGGTGGGGGCGTAATCATATCAACGCACATCCTTAGCCTAGCTGAGGCCATCTGCGATAGGATATACCTCATGAACGAGGGCTTGATCGTAGCTGAGGGCGACCTAAGGAGCATAAAAGAGGTCGTGGGAGCAGATGAGGATCTTGAGGAGGTCCTGCTGAAGCTTACGAAGAAGGATGAGGTCCTAGAGGCCCTGATAAGGATACTCAAGGAGGAGTTCTAATGGAGTGGGGTGAGGCCCTTCGCATTGCCCGCTTGCTTGAGCGTGAGGTCATATATGGTACCTATAGGGGCTCAGATCCATCGCTTGATGAACCTAAGCTAGCGAGGCTAGTTACCTGGAATAGGGCCTTAGGCATAGCTGAGGGCTTCGCCTCGCTAGTACTGCTCCTCCTAATGGTCGGTGCCCCCGTCCTGCTGGCCAGCCCCTGGGAGCTCATGGCCACCACCATAGCATCTACCATGCTCTACAACGTGCTGATGTTCATCTCCGTGCTGATGGCTAGCTCAACATCAGCCCTATCGCTCCAGGCATCGGGCTCCATCAAGGTCCTTGCCCAACTGCCCCTGGGCAGGGAGGACATAGGCAGGGTAGTCCTCGCTAAGCTCCTACGCTCCCTAGCTCCCGTGCTGCTTGTCCCCATCATATACGGGGCCATCGTCGCTGAGAAGCTCTGGCTCCCCCAGGCCTTCCCCCTAGTGGCCCTCTACGGCTACGTAGATGTGCTCCTCGCTCTAGCAGCCTCCCTAGCCCTATCAAGTGCCTTAAGCAGGAGGATGGGGGTTACCAAGGGCCTTAGGAGCAAGTTAGCAAGGGCCTTCTGGAGCAGCCTCTACTTCACGGCCATGTTCTCCATAGGCCTGCTCTACCAGCTCTACCTCTGCTCAGGGAAGGTGCTTGAGCTAATTAAAGGGGCCATCCCAATGCTGCCAAGCACCACGGGCTTCATATACCCCTTCTCCGCCACGGACTGCATAAGCTTATCGGCTTATCCCTTGGGCTTCTTCCTTTCCCTGCTCTGTTGCCTAGCTTACCTAATGTCCTCCATCTTGATCCTTAGGAAGGCAATTAAAGGCTATGTTAATACTGCCCTAGAAGGGTCTTCTGAAGCTGAGTTGGGTAAAGGCCTTAGGAAGCCAAGGTTCTGGACACGCTGCCTCCCCCTCAACATAGCTATTAAGGACCTAAAGATTGCCGTTCGGGACCCGAGGACCTCCTACATCATGGTCTTACCCCTATTCTCCCTCATCAGCTTCATTCCAGCCCTCTTGAACGCTAGTGGACTTGAGGAGCTAAGGGAGGTCGCCTACCTCACCTGCATGACGCTCCTGGGCACTGGCTGCATCCTCTCGGCCCTCGTCCCATACCAGCTCATGGAGCATGAGGGCGGGAGGCTCTGGCTCCTGTTCTCAACCGACCTCCACAGGAGGGAGCTAGCACTAGGCAAATCACTGGCGACAGCCATAGCTTATGCCTTATACGCCTTCCCAGTGGCCCTTGCCTGTTCAGCGGCCCTAGGGGACCTCAGGCTAGTTGCCTATGCTACCTCAGGCACCATGCTGTGCCTCACGGCCTCCCTCATGTCGGCCATGCTACTGGCCTCAGGGGCCTCAGTTGATACTAGGTCCTTCCATATTTCCTTGCTAAAGAGCCTATGCCTGATCGTGCTATCGGCTGTGCTCTCAATACCGATCCTCGGCCCCTTAGCTGGTCTAGGCGAGGACGTGGTGGCATCGCTTGCGGTATCTGCCCTAGAGCTATGCCTCGTGCTTGCCCTCAACTGGGCCATGCTGGGTAGATAGGGGCTGGCGAAAGGCTTAAATAGCTGGATGGATAATCCATCCAGCTGCCATGAGGGGGCGGAGCCAGGAGGCATGTGCCATAGCCATGATGACGGCTGCCTGCCTAGCTACGAACTACGCCCTAATCGGCCTACCAAATGTCAAGCTCATGGACTTCTTGGTCTTCGCATCTGGATTCCTCTTCGGCTCCTGGCCTGGAGCCCTAGTTGGAGCTCTAACATGGCTTATATATGGGTTCCTGAACCCATATGGCTTTAGCCTTCCAATATACATAGCTACTGCGACCTCAGAAACCATCTACGGCATTGTTGGTGGCCTTATGGGCAAGTCAGGTGCCTTAAGCGAGGAAAGGAGCTTAGCACGCTCTACCTACCTCATGGCTGCCCTTGGCTTCCTGCTCACGGCCACATACGACCTCATTACGAACATAGCCTTCTCCCTAGCCTACGGTATCCCCTTAGCCCTCGCTCTAGCCTCTGGTGCTGTTCTAGCGCTTATCCACGAGGTTAGCAATGCCGTCATTTTCGCTGCCTGCACCCCAGCTCTCTTAAAGCTCCCCCGCCTCCTCGGCCTGCCCCCTCATGGTGGTAGAGCCATCAGCAAGGGGGATGATATTGATGAAGGGAAGGTGGGTTTGGATTAGCCTTGGCCTTGCCTGCTGGGCTATAGCTGCCTCCCTCTTGGCCTGCTACTTCTGGTACTCCTACGAGCTCTACAGGGGCCTCTACGAGAGGGCCATGGGGCAGCTTGAGCGACTAACCGTCTTCGTGAACATACTGATAGACTACGGGAACGGCACGAGGACCTGGTTCAACAACACCCGTGTATCAGCTGGCTCTACCGTCTTTGATGCTACGTGCATGGTTGCAGAGGTAGAGTACATGGCCTACGAGGGGCCAGATTGGGTTGGCTACCCAAATAACACGGCCTACTTGGTCGTTAGCATAAACGGCCTCCGCAACAACCAAACCCACGCTTGGTTCTGGTGGTTCTGGGACGCAAGGGCTGGCTGGGTCCTAGCCCCCTATGGCTCAAACCACGTTAATGCAACCGTAGTTGATGGTGGCACCTACGCCTGGGCCTTCAGGAGCTTCGCCACCTGGCCTCCACCGCCACCTTAGTGGCTTAGCCGCTAAGTTAATTAGTGGCTTTTTTCCCTCAAGCAGAGGTGAGGCGAGGGGCTTGGAGCTTCAGAGGGAGATATTCTACATGCCTGGCGCAACTACCGTTGGCTTAGTCTGCTCCGATGGCGTAGTGCTAGCTGCTGAGAAGCGTGTTTCCTATGGCTATTACGTGCTCAGCAAGGCGGGGAAGAAGGTATTTAAGATAACGGACCGAATAGGGGCTGCTTGTGCTGGCATGGTAGCTGACATGCAGATACTCGTTAGGCATGTAGGGGCCTACGCAAGGCTCTACGAGTACGAGGTCGGTAGGCCAATGCCAGTTAGGTCGGCTGCTAAGCTCATGTCAAACATACTATTCAACCAGAGGTTATTCCCGCTCCTAACGCAGACCATAGTAGGTGGCATAGATGATGAGGGGCCCGTCCTATACGTGCTAGATCCACTTGGCTCTATCGTGCCAGATAAGTATGCTGCAGTTGGCTCTGGTGCTGAGATAGCAGTTGGCGTCCTTGAGGCTGAGTACAAGGATGGCCTCCCCATCTCAGATGGCCGTGAGCTAGCCCTCAAGGCCATTAGGTCAGCTATAAGCCGTGATGCCATAAGTGGCGATGGCGTTGATATGCTATTGATAACGCCAGAGGGGACTAAGGAAGAGAGCATTAAGTTCTAGGCAGGGGTGGTAGCTAGGCCTTGGCCCAGCGCCAGGTTAAGGCCCTAATGCCAGGTATCCCAGAAGAGCTCATTCGGTTATTGAGGAAGCAGGGATATCATTTGGTTGGTCGCCACTCAGCTGTTAAGAGGTGCCACTGGCTGTACGCAAGCCTTACATCTGGTCGCTTCTGCTACAAGCAGCGATTCTACGGCATAGCATCCCATAGGTGCGTACAGATGACGCCTGCCCTCTTCTACTGCACTCAACGCTGCCTCTTCTGCTGGCGTGTCCAATCTGGCGACCAGGGCCTAAGCTGGGCTGAAACCAAGATGCCAGAATGGGATGACCCAGAGCTAATCGTAGAGGGCTCAATAAGGGCTCAGAGGCAGATACTAAGTGGCTACAAGGCCAACCCAAAGGTAGAGCCAAGGAAGCTAGAGGAGGCCCTACACCCAAGGCACGCAGCCATAAGCCTGGCAGGTGAGCCAACGCTCTACCCAGAGCTAGGTGCCCTGATAGCAGAATACCATAGGCGTGGCTTCACGACCTTCTTGGTAACAAATGGCACCCTACCAGAGAGGCTAGCAAGCCTTGATGAGGAGCCAACCCAGCTCTACGTATCCCTTGTAGCACCAAACGAGCGTATATACAAGGCCCTCTGCAGGCCCCAGCTACCAGGCCTATGGGATAAGCTCATGGAAACGCTTGAGCTCCTGCCAAGCCTCTCCTGCCGTAAGGTGATAAGGATAACCCTCGTTAAGGGCTGGAACATGTGCGATGAGCCCTCATATGCTCGCCTAATAGAGAAAGCAGAACCTGACTTCGTTGAGCCAAAGGCCTTCATGTGGATTGGCTTCTCAAGGCTGAGAGGCCTAAAGTACGAGAACATGCCAAAGCACAATGAGGTAAGGGCATTTGCAGAGAGACTAGCATCAGAACTTGGCTATAACGTAGTAGATGAGAGCATACCCTCACGGGTAGTCCTAATAAGTCGCTATGAGAAACGCTGGCCAATAGGTAAGCCAAGGCCATCTACATCCTGAGGCCCCTAGGGTCGTAGAGGGGCTTAGTAAGGCTGGTCAATAGCCGTGAGGGGTAGGGCCCTATGCTTTATCTGTGGAAGGCCCTCTAAAGGCCCGCCGGTTTTACACTAGCCAGGGGAAGCATGCTTTAAGCTCTACCTGGCAGGCTTACGTTGGTGGTAGCCTTGTTAGTGAAGGTCGGCTGCTGTGGCTTTGCCGTTAAGGGTGGCATGAAGGCCTACTACGGGCAGTTCAAGCTAGTTGAGGTCCAGAGGACATTCTACAAGCTCCCAAGGCTGAGCACAGCCCAGAGGTGGCGTTCTGAGGCCCCTCCAGATTTTGAGTTCACCGTGAAGTGCTGGCAGGCAATAACGCACCCACCTACTAGCCCAACCTGGCGTAAGGCTGGCCTAAGGGTGCCTGAGGAAGCAAAGGACAGGTATGGCTTCCTAAGGCCAACGGAGGAGAACTTCAGGGCCTGGGAGGAGACGGCCAGCATCTGCAAGGCCCTCAAGGCCCGTGTGTGCGTGGTCCAGTGCCCACCTAGGTTCAAGTACACGCCTGAGAACGCTGAGAACATAAGGGCCTTCTTCAGCTCGGTTGATAGGCATGGCCTCCTCGTGGCCTGGGAGCCAAGGGCAGATTGGCGGGAGCACCTAGATGCCATTAGGCGCTTGTGTAGCGAGCTAGACTTGATATACGTAACTGATGTTTTAAGGCATGAGGATGCCATCATGGTCCTTGGGCCAGTGTTCTACACACGCCTCCATGGCCTAGCACCAAGGGAGTTTGACTACAGGTATAAGTACACGGATGAAGATCTAAGGCGCCTGAGGGCCATACTAAGGCGTGTTGAAGCAGAGGGCGCTGAGGAAGCCTACGTGCTGTTCAATAACGTGCACATGGCCGACGATGCTAGGAGGTTCATGGAAATGATGGGGCTCTAGGCAGCTATCACCTTTAGCTCCTGTGCTCGCCTCGCCAGGGCCTTTAGCTTCTCCTCTACCTTCCCAGCCACATCCATGGCCCTTGCGAACAGCGTGTCCCAGGCGCCTAGCTCTACGACACGCTTGATCTCAGAGCGTATCTGCGATATGGAGGCAGGTAGCATCTTGCTTGCCTCCTCCTCGGTGGCCCAGAATAGGGCTTCCGTTGGACAGAACTCCATGCATTTTGGCTCCCCATCACAAGTATCACATATGAGGACGGTTGTCCTCTCTGTATCAAGCACTATGCCACCATATGGGCAGGCCTCTATGCACCAACCGCAGATATCGCACTTCTCATCCTCAACCCTTATGATGCCCTTCTCATCCTGCCAGAGGGCTTCCCTCGGGCAGGCCCTAACGCAGGGGGCGTTCTCACACAATCGGCACGCTACGGCCATGTTGGCCAGTGGCCCTAGGTGGACGACCTTTATCCTAGACTTAGTAGCATCAAGGCTCTTCTCCTTCTCAATAACGCAGGCTAGCTCACATAGGCCACAGCCAATGCACTTACTTGGATCTGCAAACACGAACTGCCTCGCTGCCTGGCCCATAATGCCCACCGCTCAGCATGGCCATCCTCATTGGCCATATAAGCCTTGTGGGCTAAGCCTTACGCCTAGCTAGCTTCTCCCTTATGCTTGAGTAGGCGTATAGAGCTGAGAGGGCACGTATGGCCCTGCTTATAGATGGGTATGTGGGGAAGCCAGCCCCCTCAAGGGCACTTACAACGGCCTCAACGGCCTCCTTATCACCTCCAACGCAGATGGCTATGGGCTTGTGGGGTGCTAGCTTCCTAGCCGATGAGAAGTAGCGTAAGAAGTCATCTGGGCCAGCGTAGAACGTTGCCCACATCAGGCCCTCTGGTAGGGCCATTATGTTAGCCATTATGGCATCTACACCTGGGTCGGAGGCTAGGACCTCAAGTGCTAGGCCGTAGGCATCTGGCCCCACGCCCTCGTGTAGGGGCTCAAGGTCTATTGGGTGGCCAGCCCTAGCCCAAGGCGGTAGGGCCTTAGCAAGCCTATCTAGGCTCTCCTTAGAGAGCTCCGCTAGCCTTAGGCCCTGGAGGGAGCACTCATCCGAGGCTAGCACGCAGCCAGCCCCTGAGTAGGAGGCTACCCCTAGCCTAGGCCCCCTTGGCACGGGCTGCATGGCAAATGCCTTTGCTAGGTCAATTAGCTCCTCAAAGTCCCTTACCCTTATCATACCGCACTGCTTGCAGGCTGCATCAAATACCTCATCACGCCCCACCATGCTGCCAGTGTGGGAGAGGGCTGCCCTAAGGCCAGCCTCAGTTCGGCCCGACTTGAGGACCAGTATGGGCTTATCAAGCCCTACCTCCCTGGCCACCTCCATGAGCTTACGGCCATCCCTAACGCCCTCTATGTACATGGCTATAACGCCCGTCTTCTCATCCTGGCCTAGGTACTCAAGCACCTCAACCTCGCTTAGGTCGCACTTATTGCCAAGGCCAGCTACCTTGGCTATGCCGAACCTCTCCGCCGTTAGTATGTGGAGGAGCAGGATGCCTGCGAAGAGGCCAGTTTGGACGATGAAGGAAACAGGCCCCTCCCTAACTGGCCCCTCTATGGGCATGAAGGTGGTCGTGAAGCTGGCCTCTGGGTTTAGTATGCCAGTCGTATTCGGCCCAACTATTCGTGTATCCGTCCCTTCTACGAACTTCAGCATGGCCTCCTGGAGCTTCTCCCCCTCTGGCCCAGCCTCCTTAAACCCAGATGAGATGATGACAACGAACCTAACCCCCTTCTCAACGCAATCCCTTACGGCCCCTGGCACCTTTGGGGCGGGGATCGTTATCACGGCTACATCTACTTGGCCAGGCACATCTAGTATGCTTGGGTAGCACTTAAGGCCTAGGATCTCATCTGCCCTTGGGTTAATCGGGTAGATACGGCCCTTAAAGCCCATGCGGAGGAGGTTGGCCACCTGGATGTGGCCGAACTTGTGTGGGCTCCTTGAGGCCCCTATGATGGCTACGGCCCCTGGGTAGAACAGCCTGTGCAGGGGGTGCTCTTCCCTTGGCATGGCTTGCCAGCTGGCCTAGGAGGAAGGGAGTAAAAAGCTAGCTCCTTCCCAACCACCCAGCGGTGCCAGCTGGTGGTACTCACTCACCCTTGAACTCTGGCTCACGCTTTGACATGAAGGCCTCTATGCCCTCACGCATGTCCTTGGTCGTGAATATCACGCCGAAGGCAGTGGCCTCAAGCCTCTGGCCTATCTCAAGTGGGAACTGGCTCCCGAAGTTAAGTAGCCACTTCGCATACTTAAGGGCAATCGGTGGCCCCTTGCAGAGCCTCTTGGCCAGAGCCCTTGCCTCCTTGCGTA
>DQYM01000224.1 GCA_011040545.1 Candidatus Bathyarchaeota archaeon
ATGCTCGCCTGCTATAGCACCAAATACCAAGCAATCAATAGTGCTATTTGATCCAAGCCTGTTTGCCCCGTGGAGGCCATAACAGGCGCACTCACCTGCTGCAAAAACGCCCTTGACCCTCGTCTCAGTATTTATGTTGGCCCTTATGCCACCCATAGCGTAGTGGGCTGCTGGCCTAACTGGAATTGGCTCCTCAGCTGGATTTACGCCTGCGAACTTAACGGCGAGCTCAAATATTTGCGGTAGCTTCTCCTTGAACTCATCTTCATCCATGAACGTTAGGTCAAGCGCTATGTATGGCCCATAGGGGCCTACGAAGCCACGCCCCTCATCCATCTCCCTCTGCTCAGCCCTAGCTACTATGTCCCTTGGTGCTAGCTCCATGCGCTCTGGTGCGTAGCGCTTCATGAAACGCTCCCCCTTGGCGTTTAGGAGGCGACCACCTGCCGACCTAGCTGCCTCTGAGATTAGTATGCCCTGTGGGACTAGGCCAGTTGGGTGAAATTGGACGAACTCCATATCAGCTAGTGGGAGGCCTGCCCTATATGCTATGGCCATGCCATCTCCAGTGGCCGTGTGGCTAAATGTCGTGAAGGCATATACACGCCCTATGCCACCAGTAGCAAACACAAATGCCTTTGCCCTAAAGGCATACATCTCGCCACTCCTCAGCTCTATGGCCGTTAGGCCACGTGCTACACCATCTACTATCAGCTTGGTAACCATCCACTCATCGTAGAACGTTATGTTATCATAGGCAGTTGCTCGGCCATACAGCGTCCTCATCTCCATTAGGCCCGACATATCTGCTGCATAGCAGGCCCTTGGGTAGCTATGGCCACCGAAGGGCTTCTGGGCTATACGGCCATCCTCAGCTCTCGTCCAGGGGCAGCCCCACCGCTCTAGCTTTATTATCTCCCTTGGCGCCCTCCTCACGAAGAGCTCTACTACATCCTGGTCGGCTAGGAAGTCAGCCCCCTTCACCGTGTCCCAGGCGTGTAGGTCGTAGCTATCCCCCTCACGTAGGACGGCTGCCGTCCCACCCTGGGCGCAGACGGAGTGCGAGCGCATTGGGTGGACCTTTGATATAACAGCGATATCCAGCTTGCCATTTGAGACCTCAGATGCCTCAACAGCAGCCCTTAGGCCAGCTAGGCCAGCTCCAACGATGACTACATCGTGCGTTAGGACCTCCAAGGCTTCCACCACCATCTACTTCAGGCCTAACATCTCATAAACCTGGGTCTTCCTACGCTCTGCCTCAGCACTTATGCGCTCGTGGAAGTTATTCCCATGCGCATCTATGGTTACCACGAGGGGGCCGAACTCCTCAACCTCAAATACCCAGAGGGCCTCTGGTACGCCTAGGTCAAGCCACTCAACACGCTGGACATGCTTTATGGCGTTTGCTGCAAGGGCACCACAGCCACCAGTGAAGACCGTGTAGACAGCCCCGTACTCCTTACAGGCCCTCGTGGTATCAGCGCCCATGCCACCCTTTCCTACTATTACCCTAACGCCAGTTAGCTTGATGAACTCTGCCTCGAAGGGCTCCATCCTAATGCTGGTCGTGGGGCCAGCAGCTACCACACGCCACTCCTCACCGACCTTCTTGACGACAGGGCCACAGTGGTATAGCACGCCTCCCCTTAGGTCTACTGGCAGGCTCCCACCAGCCCTGAGGATCTCCATGGCCCTCCTATGGGCTGAGTCCCTAGCTGTTACCATGATGCCACTTATGTAGATGACATCGCCTAGCTGGAGGCGCCTGACATCCTCCTCGCTTATCGGGGTCCTAAGCTTATACACGGCCACATCCATCACCCCACCTTATGTGTTAGGTACTCAACCGACCCATCTGCATTTATGCGTGCTGCTGCCCTCCTAGCTGCCCAGCACTGGATGGCTACTGCTACTGGGTAACCACCAGGGTGCCTGCAGGCATAGTCCACGTGGACCCTAAGGGCTGTCCAACGGCCCCCAAGGCCCATGGGGCCTATGCCAGTTTCATTTATGGCCTTGAGGAGCTCTTCCTCAAGCTTAGCTAGCTCTGGAACTGGGTTTGGCCTATCAAGGGGCCTGAGGAGGGTGCGCTTAGCCAGCTCAGCTGCTATATCTAAGCCACCACCGAAGGCGACGCCTACTATAACTGGTGGGCAGGGCTTGCCCCCAGCCTCAAGTATGGTATCTATGACGAACTTCTTAAGGCCCTTGAGCCTGTGGGCTGGGCTAAGCATAGCTAGCTTACACATGTTCTCTGAGCCAACGCCCTTTGGGAAGGCTATGAGCTCCATGTAATCGCCATCAAAGATCTCCCAGTGCACGTAGGGGATGTGGCGACCAGTGTTATCGCCAGTATTGCGCTCCTGGATTGGATCTACTGCATTAGGCCTAAGGGGCACTTCCTTGGTGGCCCTCCTGGTGGCCCTCACTAAGGCCTCGTATATCCCCTTCCTGATCGGGAAGTCGGAGCCAATCCTCACGTAAAAGGAGATAACGCCCGTGTCCTGGCAGATGGGCAGCTGCTTCTCCTCAGCTACCCTCACGTTCTCAAGGATAGCCTCAAGCTGGGCCTTCCCCATCTCGCTCGTTTCGGTTTCATAGGCCCTCCTCAGCGCTTCCTTTACGTCTGGTGGTAGGATGGTGGCAGCGAGCTTCAGGAGGTTGAAGGCAGTTTCTTCTATCACCTGTATTGACACTTCCCCCACCACATTGCCCAGCTCAGCTTTGTATATACGGTTTTTGGTTAGGTAAGGCCTTTTAGCCTAAATGCTTGAGCAGCGTTGCCGATCTCAAAATCTATATCCCTTAGGGCAGCTAGGCCACTGAAGTACTTGGTAATTTCCCCTCCTCTAACATAGCTTGCCTTCTCTTTCGGGCGAGTAGAGAACTAATAAGCATTTTGCTAAAAATACTAGGCCAGCTAGGCATGATTAATAACTGCTAGGACTTAGGTGAGGCCATCAAGGGCTCCACAGGCGTGTTTAGTTTCACCTGCCTGTGTGCCTGCCAAGGGGCCAAGCCCATCGGTGCTACTTAAATAGGCCCCTCAGAGCCCATTCTAGTGGAGAGCAGGGCATGAGCACGGGGAAGGTAAAGTATAAGCGCATAGAGGACTTACCTGGCGTTGGGCCAGCTACAGCTAAGAAGCTAAGGGAGCTTGGCTTCAGCACCGTTGAGGCCGTAGCTATGGCCAGTGTTAGGGAACTCATGAAGGCTGGCATAGGTGAGAAGAAGGCCATGGAGATAATAAATGCAGCTCGCTCAGCTATAGCCCTAACCTTCGTATCTGCTGAGGAGCTACTTAAGATGCAGGAGAACGTAGAACGCCTCACCACTGGCTCCAAGGCCCTTGATACCCTACTGGGCGGAGGGCTTGAGACACAGGCCATAACGGAGTTTTATGGTGAGTTTGGCTCTGGGAAGAGCCAAATATGTATGCAGCTCTGCGTTAACGTCCAGCTGCCAAGGGAGCGTGGTGGGCTTGAGGGAGGGGCACTATACATAGATACTGAGCATACCTTCCGAACCGAGCGTATAATACAGATGGCAAAGTACCTAGGCCTAGATCCAAAGGAGGTCGTCAAGAACATAATATATGCAGAGGCATTTACGTCCGACCACCAGATGTTCCTCCTAGACCACGCAGATGAGGTAATCAAGGAGCACAACATAAGGCTTATAGTAATTGATAGCCTTACCGCCCACTTCAGGAGCGAGTACGTTGGCCGTGAGTCGCTTGCTGAGCGCCAGCAGAAGCTAAGCAGGCACCTCCACAAGCTGATAAGGCTAGCTAGGGCCTTCAACGCAGTAGCAGTTGTTACGAACCAAGTAATGGCCAAGCCAGATGTCTTCTTTGGCAATGCTATTGCACCCATAGGTGGCCATATAGTGGCCCACACTAGCCACACACGCATCTACCTCCGCAAGGGCAAGGGGCAGATCAGGATTGCTAGGCTGGTTTCAAGCCCCTACCTACCAGAGGGGGAGGCCATCTTCAAGATAACTGAGAACGGCATAGAGGACGTAAGCGAGGAAGAAGCTGGCCGTAGGAAGAGGTAGGGCATATGGTCAAGAGGTCGGAGCTCCTCCTGAACTTCCTAAGGGCACTATCCTCCAATCGCTACTCAGATGCAGAGCGCATCATAGGGCTAATTGAGAGGCGCATGAGGTCAAAGGGTGATTGGGGTAGAGGCTACGTAATGGCCTTGAAGGGCTTGCTCAGCGCTAAGAGGGCAAACGATAGGCATGCCTTCCTGCTGAGCCTAGATGAGGATCCAGAGCACCTAAAGCAGCTTAGGAGGGAGTTCAGCTCCCATGCCAAGGCTATCTGCCACGCTGATTTTGATAAAGGGTACTTCTCGGCCCTTAGGGAGCTAGTTTCCATAGCCCTAAAGGTAGGTCAGGCCCAGAAGCCCAATAACGTGTAGAAGAGGGTCCACGACATAAGCCACATGAGCACGTAGGCCTCTAAGCCCAGCAGGGCTATATCACGCCTCTTCAGCTCACCCAAGAAGTAGCGCTTTAGGACCTTGTAGGTGGCCACGTAGAGGGCAATAGCCCATGCCATGCCGAGCGCCCAGCCCACGAAGAAGGGCAGGGGGCTAAGCTCTAGGCCACTTATTAGGGCACTGCCCACGCCAGCTACGAAGCCTATAACCGCACGTGCGTAGTAGAGCTTATCGGCAGCCTTCAACGCCATCGCCCCCTGGTGGTAGCCTTGAGGGAAGCACTAAGTGGCCTAGACATCGCAGCCCTGGTCAGGGAGCT
This sequence comes from Candidatus Bathyarchaeota archaeon, assembly GCA_011040545.1. Lineage (GTDB taxonomy): Archaea > Thermoproteota > Bathyarchaeia > EX4484-135 > EX4484-135 > EX4484-135. The sequence continues at coordinate 4,771 of DQYM01000224.1, forward strand.
AGCTGAGGCCATCAAGGGCTCACGCCTCTCCAATATCTACCAGCTTAGTAAAGATAAGTTCTTGTTCAAGCTGAGGTCCCCTGGCACGACCTATAAGCTGCTGGTGGATCTAGGTCGGTACGCATGCCTTACCAAGCGTGATGTAGAGGTGCCAGGTAGGCCCCCTCCGTTCTGCATGGGCTTAAGGAAGGACCTAAGGGGTGGCCTCGTGGCTGATGTAAGGCAGCACGACCTAGATAGGGTGCTTGAGCTACTGGTATCAACACGGAGCGGGGAGGCTAGGCTTATCCTTGAGCTCTTCGCTGGGGGCAACCTCATCCTCGTGGGGCCAGGTGGCCAGATAAGGAGGGTGCTTAGGCCAAGGGCCATGAGGGATAGGGACCTCCTCGTGGGCCAGCCCTACCGCTACCCACCTGGGCCTAGGGTGGACCTAGCTAGGCTCAGGCCACCCGACCTTGAGCCCCTGAGGGAGCTAGGGGACCTAGAGGTAGTTAGGGGCCTCTCAAGGCTTACTGGCCTAGGCAGCCCCTACGTAGAGGAAGTGCTACTGAGGGCTGAGGTTGAGAAGGGGAAGCCATGTGCATCCCTAACTGATGAAGATCTATCTAGGATAAGCCGATCTGTTAGGGATCTCGTGAGGGCTGTAGTTGAAGGCCCCCTTGAGCCCATGGTAGTGGTCGGGGATGGGGGTAAGTGGCTTGATGTAGTCCCCATAAGGCTGCTTAAGTACGAGGGCCTTAGCTCAATTAGATTTAGGAGCCTAAGTGAGGCCATAGATGCCTACTTCTCTAGGCTTGCTGCAGGAGAGGCCATTAGCTTAGAGCTTAAGGCAATTAGGGAGCGCATTGAGAAGCTCAAGCGGAGGATTGAGAAGCAGGAGGGAGCCCTAAGGAGGTTTAAGGAGGAGAGCTCTTACTTCTCCTCTGTTGGAGATACGATATTCACCTACCTAAGCCACCTCAACTTCCTACTGGAGGCCCTTAGGGAGCTGAGGGATGAGCTTGGCAGCTGGGAGGCAGTTAGAACAAGGCTTGATGAGCTTAGATCACGTGGGCCACCTTTCTCATGGCTAACTGACATAAGGCCATCTGGCCCAACTGCCTGCCTGAAAGTAAACAACATAGCCCTTGAGCTAAATCTAAGGCAAACTGCTCAGGAAGTAGCCTCTAGCTACTATGAGAAGGCTAAGAAGGCTAGGAGGAAGGCTGAGGGAGCTGCTAAGGCCCTTGAGGAGAGCAAGAGGGAGCTTATCAGCCTTCTATCTAGGCTTAAGGAGCTTGAGTCTAAGGCCCCTGAGCCCCTCGGCATCATATCTGGTGGAGAACTGCCCGTTCAAGCGCCAGCTAAACCTAGGAGGGCCTGGTATGAGAGCTTCAGGTGGTTCCTCTCCTCGGATGGCCTGCTAGTAGTGGCTGGCAAGGATGCTGCTACCAACGAGCTCATAGTAAAGCGCTACCCCGAGCCTGGCGACCTACTCCTTCATGCGGAGATACCTGGTGCCCCCTTCGTGCTCGTAAAGGCAGGAGGGCGTGAGGTGCCACGTGATACGCTCCTTCAGGCAGCTCAGCTAGCTGTTTCCTACTCCAGGGCCTGGAAATACGGCCTTGGGGCAGCTACGGCTATCTGTTTTAAGCCCGAACAGGCTAGGAAGGTAGGTCCTCATGGTGAGAAGCTACCTAAGGGTGCCTTCTACATAGTGGGGAGGAAGGACTACATAAGGGGCGTTGAGCTTAAGCTGGCCATAGGGGCCTCAAGGGAAGCTGGCCAGGTTAGGCTCCTCCTGGGGCCAGTTGAGGCTGTTCGTTCAAGATCAGAAGCATACGTGCTCATAGGGCCAGGCGATGAGGAAGCCAGGGGCCTCGTGCTAAAGGCCATCAAGGCACTTGAGGATGTGCTAGGCCCCCTAGGGGTTGATAGGGAATCACTGGAGCGCCTTGCAGCTTTAGTGCCGTATGGCCGAGGTCGCCTCCTATCGGGTGCCAAGCGGTGTGGACATTAGGCTTTATCTAGCCATGCCCTACATGGGGGTGGAGGGTGGCGGGCTTGGAGGATAGGGCCGATGACATACTGCTGGTCCGAGATATAATGGTCAGCCCAGTTATAACGGTCCGTGAAGACGATACCATAGCAGATGTAGCTCGCATCATGGATGAGCAGGGCATTGGGAGCGTGATAGTAGTATCAAGCGATGGCGAGCCAGTTGGCGTGATAACTGCTAGGGACATAGTGCGCAAGGTAGTAGCCAAGGGGAAGGCACCTGAGCAGGTGAGGGCCTCAGAGGTCATGAGCTCACCGCCCATAGCGATAGAGGATGACCAGGACGTTAGGGAGGCAGCTAGGATGATGGCTAGGCTAGATGTGAGGCGATTGGTAGTGAAGCACAAGGGGAAGATGGTCGGCATAGTAACTAGCAAGGACCTACTGGCTACCCTACCATCCATACTGGACCTAGTGCTTGAGAAGGCCCGTGCTGGCCTAGTTGGCCCACCTGAGGAAGAGCGTGAGGAGGTACCGCTTGCTGGCTACTGCGATGTATGTGGCCGTTGGAGCACCACGCTCGTAGAGGTAAATGGCCAGTTCGTATGCGAGGAATGTAGGGCTGAGCTAGAGAGTGAGGAAGCATGAGCGATCAGCCAAGGGAAAGGTAGTGGGCATGGAGGCCGATACCTGTATCAAGGGTGCTCACATCCTATACCATGGGGAGGTTCTTAAGGGCTGTATAGCCATATCAGATGGCAAGATAGCATTCTTGGGTAAGGAGGCCAATGCCCCGAGGGCGGAGAGGATCCTAGATGCCAGGGGCCTCCTAGCCCTACCAGGCCCAATAGATGCCCACGTCCACCTTAGGGATGAGGGGCTAGCTTACAAGGAGGACTTCTACTCTGGGACCTGCTCAGCAGTAGCTGGTGGGATAACGAGCGTCTTGGACATGCCGAATAACTCCCCCTTAGTTGATAGCGCCTCAAGGCTGGCTGAGAGGGCTAGGAAGGCAAGGGGGACCATAGTAGCTAATGTTGGCTTCTACTCCCTGCTCCCAGCAGACCTTAATGGGCTAAGGGCTATCGCTGAGGCAGGGGCAGTTGCCATAAAGGTCTTCATGCACGAGCCAAGGACGGAACTCCCAGTATGGGATGAGGCCATGCTCCTGAAGGCCGTTAGCCTAGCTAATAGGCTAGGGCTGCCCGTTGCCTTCCACGCTGAGGACCCAGGCATCATAGGGGAGGCCAAGTGCAAGCTGAGGCCAGGGCTAGATCCAGTTTCAAAGTTCGTGCTCTCCCACCCACCTGAGGCTGAGGTAGAAGCCGTTGGCAAGCTAGCTAGGCTGCTGAGGGGCCTTAGGGTCCACATATGCCATGCAAGCGTCCCAAGGGCAGTTGAGCTAGCTAAGGGGGCTGGGTTCACCGTTGAGGCCACGCCCCACCACCTCTTCCTCTCATCCGATCTATACGAGCGCCTAGGCCCAATAGCCCTCATGGACCCACCGCTTAGGCCAAGGGAGCTAGTTATGGCCCTTAGGGCACTCCTATATGATGGCCTCATAGATATAGTAGCTAGCGACCATGCCCCCCATGCCCTAGGGGAGAAGCTAAGCACAGATCACGTGCCTCCTGGCATCCCTGGCCTTGAAACCATGCTTCCCCTCTTACTAAATGAGGTTGCTGAAGGGAGGCTGAGCCTGCAGCACCTAATCAGCCTTGTATGCGAGGGGCCAGCACGTATCTTTGGCCTAAGGGCTGGTCGCCTTGAGGTAGGGTGGCCAGCTGATTTAGTGCTCGTGGACCTAAGGGCTAAGCATGTGGTCAAGCCTGATGCCTTCTTCTCAAAGGCCAAGTTCTCCCCATTTGAGGGCTTGGAGCTCAGGGGCCGACCAATTGGCACCATAGTGAATGGCCAGCTAGCCTTCTGGGATGGGGAGGTCGTGGCTAGGAGGGGCTGTGGTAGGATACTTAAGCCTGAGGGGCAATCCAGGGGGCAAGGGGATGAGGTTCCTAGTTGATGCCATGCTGGGGAAGCTAGCTAGGTGGCTTAGGCTGCTTGGCCACGATGCGGAGTATGGCCGTGATGCTAGCGATGAGGAGCTCCTAGCTAGGGCAGCTGAGGAAGGCCGTATCCTACTTACATCCGATATAGGGTTATTCAAGCGAGCCCTCTCATCTGGCATAAGCGTGGTGCTAGTGAAGGGCTCAAGTGAAGAGGAGAGGCTAGCCCTACTGGCTAGGAGGCTTGGCATTAGGCTTGAGGTAGATCTGGAGAACTCAAGGTGCCCTAAGTGCAATTCACCAGTAGTGGAAGTGCCAAAGGAGGCAGTTAGGGGCTTAGTGCCTGAGGGCTCTTGGCGTAGGTACGAGCGGTTCTGGCGCTGTACTGGCTGTGGCCAAGTCTACTGGCAGGGCTCCCACTGGAGCAACATAGAGGCCGTATTGGCTAGGGCTAGGGAGCTAGCTAGGGCAAGGAGTTCCAAGGCCCCCTGATGTGGCCTAGGGCCTAAGCTATATCTAGGCTAGGGCCTATGGGCTCGGAGGGAGTAGGTTTGAGCGTAGAGAGGATAGCCATAATGACGGCCTGGAACGTTGATTCAGGTGTGTTCTTCCACGCCTACCCCCTCGTGAGGGCCTGGATGGACATGGGCTACGAGGTCCACGTCCTCTCCTTCATAAGGGATGACTTCCATGGCCGTGTTATGTTCGGCCCAGATGAGCCCTTCGTGATAAGGTGCTTTGGCACATCTGGTAAGACGAACTTCCTAGACCCACGCCCCCTCCTAACCCTGGATTACGATGTGCTGGTCGTTGAGGACCTTAAGATGCTGCCCATGCGGAACCTAGCCCTCATATGGCATCACGTTAGGCGGAAGGCCAAGGCCCTAGTCCACGTGCTACATGAGAATACCATACTTGGCCGAAGGCCACCGCAGCCCCCTGAGTTCTACTC
>DQYM01000102.1 GCA_011040545.1 Candidatus Bathyarchaeota archaeon
GAACGCTTAGGCGCCTCATGGCTGCCCCCATTGGCCCCTGGGACCTGTTGGTAGGCAAGACGCTCTCCGCCCTCCTTTGGCTAGCTATTTCAACATTAGTCTGCTTGCTCTACGGCCTAGCCTGGGGAGCACACATAGCCTGGGACCCACTGAACCCAGCCCACCTCCTAGTCCCAATCATCATGCTCATGGGCGCACTAATGATGATTGGCCTAGGCTTGCTCATATCAATGGTAGCTAAGACCAGCAAGGGGGCCTCAGGCCTTGCCACGGCCATAGGCTGGCCACTTATGTTCCTAACTAACATCTGGATGCCAGCTTGGCTCCTGCCAGAGGGGCTAAGGTGGTTTGCTACCCACTTCCCACTGGCAATGGCCATAGAGGCTGCTAGGCAGGTGTTGGTCTTCGGCGCTGGGCTTGAGGCCATACTGCCCGTTATGCCCTGGCTCGTGCTGTTCACGGCCATATTCTACGGCCTCGGTGCCCTCGCCTACAAGCTCGTGCTAAGGCGCTCCCTCTAGGGCCGAGCCCATTTCTTTTGCTACTTAGGTAGTGCTAAAATACTTTCACCACACCTACCCGACCTCTGTGTAGCCTTACATGCCCCTTGCTAAACATGCTTAAAGCTAGCCTAGCGGGCCTTAGGGCTGGTGCCTCTGGCTTGAGCGGGGAGGTTGAATGGCTCTCAGGCCTCCCGAGCTCGCTTAGGGAGCAGGTAGAGGCCATAGAGGAGGCACTAGAGGGGGCTCCGCACCCCTTCGTGTACAGGCTGCTCATGGAGGAGGGCACAAGGCAGGTCATTGAGGAGTACAAGCGCAAGAAGGAGGCCATAAGGGCTAGGAGGAAGCTAATTGATGATATAAGGCACTCCTTAGGCCTTAGGCAAGCTGATATAGGCCTGGTGAGAGACCTCTCCAATGCCTTTGGGGCTGGTGAGCTCAAGGCCGTAGGGGTTGATGCTGGCGTCAACTACCTCAACCTAGAGGTAGCCTACGTACCGCTGTGCTGTGCTATGGCCGTCCTCTGCTCTAGGTTTGACGTGGATGCCTATATGCCGAGGGCCATGGATAGGATCCCCCTCTGGGATGATGAGGTCTACCCAGATTGGAGGGCACTCGTGATCAGCTATAGGCTCCAATTTGAGCTAGTTGAGAAAGCCGTTGAGGCCTGGGAGCCAGATGTAATCTTCTTTGATGGCCCATTCCTATACAGCCAGCTTATGAGGGGCCGTAAGGGGACGCCATACTGGTCGGATTTTGAGAGGACCCTTGAGGAAGGCGTTCGTGCCCTTGAACTCTGCGTCAGCAAGGGCATACCAATCGTGGGCTTCGTGAAGAGGCCTGAGGGCTGTAGCGTAGCTAGGAAGCTAGTAGATGCTGGCGTGCTGAAGAGGCCAGCTAGGGATACGGTGGTCCTGAAGTGGATGGAGTTCGGCTGCTACCTAGAGCCCATGAGGTACGTAGCTAGGCCAGAAGCCCTTGGCCCAAGGGAGGTCCCATCAAGGATGGCTGAGGAGTACTTCACTAGGGCGGGGAAGATGGGTGTAGATGAAGAGGTGGTTTCCATAGTATTCACCTACGTGAGCACTGGCTATGCCTTTCCATACAAGATAGAAGTGCCAGAGCCCTTTGCCAATAGGATTGATGAGCTAGTAGCCCTAACGCTAGCCCTTAGGGCTGCAAGGGGCATCCCCTTCCCGATATACGCTGCTGACTCCCTAACTAAGATGACGAACACAACTAGGAGCCTCTTCCTGCTCTCCCTCATGGCTAGGCTAGCTGAGGAAGTTATGAAGGGGGGCCTAGATGAAGAGGACATGGAGATGTTCTCCCCAAGGCATGGTGAGTCCTATGGCCTAACTGAGGAAGAGCTTGAGAGGGGCCCAAGGGCTAGGAGGAGGCGGTAGGGGGTGGCCTAGGTGCGTGTGATAGGCTTCGTGATGTCGGGTGCCGACCACACGCTCATACCATTTGCGCTTAAGGTAAATGAGCACGTTGAGGTAGGCGATTACGTCCTCATAAGGCACCCGCACAGGGAGGGCAAGTTCATACTGGCCAGGGTCCTGCTGGTGAAGCCGTACAACCCAGAGATGAAGGCTGGTAGGCCTGGCCCACATGAGGCCTCAAGGGGCGGTAGGGTGCGCTACGGCAATTGGATTGAGTACAGGATTGCCTACGCTGAGCCCCTTGGCTACTACGATGATAGTGGCAAGTGGCGCTCCCTTGAGTGTGCTCCCTCATCCTGGGAGCCAGTTTACGAGCCCACTGAGGAGGAGCTAAAGGAGTTCTTCAAGCCGAGGGCTGGGAAGGGTGGCCTCCTAATTACAATAGGCCATGTCTCAAAGCACGAGGACATACCCGTTCAGATAGACCTTAGCGAGGTGGCTAAGGGGCATATGTTCATATGTGGGATGACACGCTCGGGGAAGAGCACATTTGTCGTCAACTTGGTCATCCATGCCCTGAGGTCCAAGCCAAAGCCACGCATCATCATAATAGATAGGCGTGGTGAGTATAGCGTGCTAAGCGATTACGGTGCCTTTGTATTTGATTACCGTGCCTTCCTCCCCAGGCCCCGTGATATAGCACCAAACCTACTGGCCGATGTGCTAGCAGACCTACTTGGCGTGCCAGCTGGAGATAAGACCATAAGGGACTACATGGTCCGCATAGTAAGCATGATAAGGAGGGATATGGAGAAAGGGGAGCCAGTTGATTTCACACCAGATGCCCTAGAGGAGTACGTGGATAGGCTCCCAGGTCGCATCCAGGAGGCCACGAGGGAGAGGCTCAGGCTCTACTTAGATAGGGACCGATTGGAGAGGCTCTACCTGCTCAAGGAGGATAGGCCATTCTATGATATAGTAGATGTGGTAAGAGAGCACCCAGTGATCATCGTGGATCTCTCCACGGATCCGAACGTGATTTACCAGCACCTAGCTGTGGCCAACATGATAAGGCGTGTCGTCCACTACGCCATAGAGAGGGCCAGGCGAAAGGAGCCCTTTGCAGCCATCTTCGTAATTGAGGAGGCCCAGTACATAGCACCTGAGAAGGGAATGAAGATTGAGGTAGGAGCCCCTGAGAAGCTAGGTGTTGATAAGGCCCTCATAGAGGGCGTTTCACAAGCAGGTGGCTATAACGTGGGCTTCGTAATACTAACCCAGAGGCCAGCCTACGTGGCCAAGAGCGTTATAAGCCAGTGCAATACCATACTATGCTTTAGGCTTAGGAATCCAAACGACCAGGACACGATAGCCCGCTATACTGAGTATGGCAGCGAGCGATTAACTGCATACCTACCTGGCCTAGCGGATTTTGAAGGTGTGCTATGTGGCATGGCGAGCACCATACCATTCCCAGTTATGGTAGAAACACATGTGATGGAATACCCAAGGAAGGCTACGGTAACGGCTAGGGAAGCCTGGGAGTATATGGATATGGAGATCGCACTTGTCCCAAGCCCTACCATGAAGGAGCCACCACCTGAGGTGGGGGAGGCACGGGAAGCTACTGGGGAAGGCCGTCAGGAGGCTGAAATCAAGGCGGTTATAGGAGGGGAAGCAGAAGGGAGCGGAAAGCCTAAGGAAGAGGGCGAGGTTGGGGCGGAAGGCCAGGAGGAGGCCAGGGAGGAAGGCAAGCAGGCAGAGGTAGGGGATCTAGGGCCTGGTGAGGGGCCTGGCCCTAGCGAGGGTGGGGGAGCTGGTAAGGCAGCGAGGCGGAGGAAGGGCAAACCTATTTTTGACCTGTTTGAGCCCCCAATCTAGGGCGAGTGGGTTGAGCTCTGGGCTAGATTATGAGGCTGAGAAGCTCCTAGCAAGGTTAAGTGAGTGTGAAGAAGCCTTCAGGGCCTTGAAAGAGGCTGCTGTTAGCTGCTCTGAAGTGCTTAAGAGTGGTAGGGGGAGGGAAGAAGCCTTAAGCATGCTGTCCTCCTTCCTAGAGGCCCTAGGCAAGTTCATCCACGAGCTTAGCCACCTCTCCCTAAGCGCCTCTACCATCTTAGCCAAGCTGGAGAAGGCTGAGGAAGGCTAAGCGGTGATGGCCTTGAGGCGAGGGGGCTTGGTCCTAATAGATGAGGCCATCTGCTCACGGGTAGCGAGTCGGCTAGCGGGCATAGAAGTGAAGATGGCCCCACCAGCTGGCCTGCTGGAGCTCCTGGACCGTGAGCAAGCGCTTAGGGTCCTGCTCTTCTTCATGGCCATAAACTACGATACGAGGGGGCTTGGGGGGACCATACAGGGCCACTACTACAGGGGGAGCGATTTCCTCCTCCAGCTCATGCTAGCCCTCGCAAGGGGGCAGCCCGAGGTGCTTGAGCCTGCTAGCCTAAGCCACCTCACGCTAGATGACTTCCTATCCTGGTTCAGCAGGTTTGGGGAGGGGCGACTCCCACGTAGGCCAGCGGAGAGGGTTAGGCTGCTAAGGGATACAGCCTTAAGGCTAATTGAGCACTATAATGGGCGTGTTTCAGAGCTGCTGAGCGCCTGTGGGAATAGGATCGGTGGCCCAGGTGGCCTGAGGGAGAGGCTGGCGAGCTTCAAGGCCTTTAGCGATCCACTAGCCAAGAAGACCATGGTATTTGCCATCCTAGCTTGCCTTGAGGGGCTGTGGGAGCCAGAGGATCCAGAGAGCATAACGGTTGGCGTTGATTACCACCTACAGCGTGTTGCCCTTAGGACGGGCATGGTCAAGGTGCTTGACCCTACCTTACGCCAGAAGCTGGTTAAGAGGCAGTTCGTAACTCAGGATGAGCACCAGGCCATAAGAAGTGCTTGCCTTGAGGCCTTCTCAATCCTAAGCACTTGCTCTGGCCTAAGCCAGCTTGAGCTTGACCAGATATTCTGGCACCTAGGTAGGAACTGCTGCCAGGTTAGGCTCCCAGCTTGTGCCCAAGAGGGGCCTTGCTGGAGGCCCGTTGAGTGCACGCTCATTAAGGCCACGAGCTACGAGTGCCGAGGCTCCTGCCCACTAGATGGTGCCTGCAGGGCCAGTAAGGAGCCAGGGCTGCTTAAGCTAGTAGAGCCTAAGGTAATCACATACTACTACTAGGCAGCAGGCAGCCTAGGCCCTACGCTTCTTAAGCCAGATAGCTATTGGCACTGCTACGCCCGTGCACGCCAGTGCCACGAGCATTATGGCCATGTTGCCTGGCTTGCTAATGAAGGTCAGGAGGTCCCCCCTCTCAGTGCAGGATATGCGTATGGTGGCCTCAGCCCCCTCGTGGACATCATCACCTGGGAAGGCGAGCTTAAGGCTCCACGTTCCGACCTCGTCTAGCGTGAAGGGGATTGAAACTAGCCCATCCTCGCCAGTCTTCCCCTCTGATACGAAGATCCAGCTCCCTCCCTCTAGCACGTAGAGGCGTATGGGGGCGCCTGCTATTGGCCATCCATCCTCATCCACTAGCAGGGCCTCTATGGTGGCCTCCTGGCCTACCTCAACCTCAGGTGGGTAGCTCTTGACCTCTATGCTAGAGGCCCTAAGCCTCAAGTAGAGCTGAGCGGAGACCTCGCTTTCCTCATATAGGTATGTGCCAGGGAAGGTAGCAGTTACGATGTGGGGTCCAGCATTTAGATTGGCTACAAATGAGTAAGAAGCCATGCCAGAGCTATTCGTGGTTAGCTTAGCAAGTAGGTGGTCATCTAAGGATAGCCTAATGGCCTGGTCGGGCAGGGGCTCGCCAAGGTAGTCCAGTAGCCCCACGGTAGCCGTTATGTTATCTAGGATCCTTGCCTCACTAGGCTCAAGCAGTAGGGAGAGCTTAACCCCAAGCCTGACTACCCTGACCTCTGCCCTTAAGAGCTCCTCGTGCTTAACAGCCCTGAAATCATTGTATTCTACCTTGAAGGTGATGTTCCTAAGGCCAAGCTCAGCATCAAGGGGGACCAAGACGTTGAAGCTCAAGGAGCACCCCTCACCTGGCCCTAGGTCGCCCACGGAGTAGAAGCTAGGCGATATGCTTAGGCCACCAGCATCAAGGGGCCATAGCTTAACTGCGTACATAACATCATTACCCCCATTTGAGAAGGATACGTTAAGCTCCTGCTCTTCCTCAAGGCCCCTTAGGAGCTCGTGGGGCACGTAGGACCAGCCTTCAACGTGCAGCTCTACTACTAGGAGCTGGAGGCAGCGAGATACCTGTACGCCTGAGTTATCTACAGCCCTTATCTCAGCTTCATAGTAGCCAGCTGAGATGCCAGATAAATCCCATTGAGCTAGGTAGCGTGTTTTGTAATCTGAGCGATTAGTTATAGGCTCTGCCTTAACATCAAGCACCGTGTGGGTAGCGTTCGTGACTACCAGCCTTACCTCAGCTACATCTAGATTGCTCAGCGGATCCGCTACCTCAACCTCAAAGCATATTGGGCTCTCATCTATGTAGAACTTCGTCCTGTTCTCACCGACCTCATGGTAAACTAGGAGCTCCGTTATGTCTAGGTAGCTACTCGTTGGCACCTGGGCTAGGGCTTGGTATGGGCCACCTCCAAACCACGCCACTACCGTGAAGCCATACGTTAGGGAGCCAACGGCTATTGAGAAGCCAATCCTATGCCCAGCCTGGAATAGGTGGCCATCTACTGTTATGGTGAAGTCATATTCCATTGGGCTAGATGGCAGGGAGCCAATTAGCGGCGTGCTATTCCAAGTTGCATATATGTTCCCAGCATCATCAACTTCCCCAACGGAAGCCATTATGCCTACCATGCCCGCCTGGGGGGCGCTAAGCCATACCTTGATTAGGACATCCCCCTCAACGTAGAAGTCAGCTAGGAGGGGATCTGAAACCCAGGCTATGCCACCAGTATATACGGTCTCACCATTATAGTTGTTCTCAGCAGTACATACGATCTCACGTGATAGCCACGTATCTGGCAGCTCAGATGTATTTGCCTCCCAGATTGAGTACGTGCCATTATCCCAGTAGCAGTAATCAGCTCTGAACTTCATCTTCACTACCCTTATTGGCCTGGGCTCGGCAGTAGGGCTGGCCTTGGGAATGGCTTGGGCAAGTAAGGCCACAAAGAGGATAAAGGCCATTGTGAGGGCATGGATCGTAGCCCTCAACTGCGCCCCCATTTTATGTTAAGCTGGAGTATATAAGGCATTTTACTAACTCATTCTGGTGTGTACGGCATCATGGAGCCACCGAGGCTGGATACATACTCCCAGAGGGCCATGATGGCCTTGCTCATTTTCTCCCGTGCCTCCGAAGCTGAGCTAGCAACCGATGCCACGAAAAGCTCAAGATAAAAACGCCCTTCCTCGCTCCTAGGATGCGTTTTAATATACACACCTGGGTTTGCTCGTGCTACTTCCTCTAGGGCTGGTGCTAGGTCGGATTCCCTAAGGCCATATATCAGGAAGCGTGCTTCATACCGATTTAGGCCACCAGCTAGCTCATCCAATATGGGCTCTACGTGCTTCTTGAACATGGCCTTCATTTCCTCTGGGACGCCTGGCAGGGCTACTATTATCGTTCCACCATGCTGGATTAGGAAGCCAGGTGCTGCACCAACTGGGTTCTCAAGTGGCCGTGAGCCCACTGGTAGCCAAGCCATCTTCTCCCTAGCAGGTGTTATCCCTTGGCCTAGGTGCCTGAAGAAGTCCCTCACCATCTCAAGTGCCTTGTCATTTAGCTCTAGGGGCCTATCTAGGGCTTCAGCTACAGCCCTAGCCGTTAGGTCGTCTGGCGTTGGCCCAAGGCCACCTGTTATCACTATTAGGGCTGGCCTCCTGCTTAGGGCCTCCTTAAGGGCACTTGCTATATCATCAAGCCTATCTCCAACGATGGTTATGCGCCTTACGACCAGGCCCTTAGAGGCGCACATGCGGGCTATCCACTGCCCATTTGTATTTAAGATACGGCCATCCAGTAGCTCATTCCCCGTGTTAATCACCTCTATTGCCTTCTCCATCTCAGCTCATGCCCCTGTTTGCCTAGGGAAGTCCTATGTAGGTTGGCAAAAAGCCTTTTAGCCCACCTGGCCCTGCCCATCGGGCAACGAGCATGGAGGAGAGGCCTCCTGTATCAGAGAGGCTGAGGGTCCTTGATTACTTCACGTTATTTAAGAGCAGGAAGTGGTGGGCAGCTGTAGTGCTCCTTGAGGGCTTCGGCAAGCGCCAGATAGGGCTCTACATGTGGGTTAAGAGGGGCGATTCCTGGCGTAGGAAGCACAAGTTCGTCATTCAGGATGAGGAGAGCTGGGAGGCCATAAAGGAGGCCGTTGAGCGCTTCCTACCAAAGCTAATGGGGCCATAGGCCTGCTTGCCCTAGCCAGGATGTAGGCCTACCCAGCTTGGCTTAACTACTTTTTAAGCCCCTAATGCATCTCCCCTAAATGGGGGAAGGCCCTGGAGGAGCAGGCATTCTTTGCTACAACCGTGATAGGGCTTGAGGATGTCTTCGCTGAGGAAGCTAAGCAGATATTAGGCTCAGTAGGCCAGCTTGAGCTAGGAAAGGGAAGGGTCTTCTTCACCGCACCCCTTGAGGCCATGTACGAGCTCAACATAAGGGCTAGGACGCTCCACAAGCTCTTCCTGCTCCTCCACAGGGGCCTATTTGAGGGGCTCAGGGACATCTACGTGGCTACTAGGCAGCTTGACTTCACGAGCGTGATCAAGCCCGACCAGAGCTTCGCAGTTAGGGCCGAGAGGGTGGGGCAGCACGACTTCACGAGCATGGATGTAGCTGCTGAGGTAGGGCAGGCCGTGATAGATAGCTACATGGCCTCAACTGGCGTGAGGCTGAAGGTGAACCTAAGCGAGCCAGATGTAGAGCTCTACGCCTTCGTGAGGGATAATGAGTTCCTCCTCGGCATTAACACAACTGGCCCCTCCCTACACAAGAGGGGCTACCGTGTGTTCAAGCACCCAGCTGCCCTCAGGACGAGCGTAGCAGCTGCCATGCTGCTCCTCGCTGGCTGGCGTGGCGATGGCCTCCTGCTGGATCCGATGTGCGGTGGGGGGACCATACCGATAGAGGGCGCACTCATGGCAAGGCGCATACCGCCTGCTGCCTTCAGGCGTGGCCAGCCTGCCCTCCTCTCCCTGCCGATAGCCGATGAAGAGGAGTTCAGGGAGCGCCTTGAGAGGGCACTTGGAGAGCGCATAGATGATATATTCAACATCGTGGGCATGGATAAGTTCAGGGCCTACCTAGAGGGGGCAAGGAGGAATGCCCGTTCTGCTGGTGTTGAGGATACAATAAGGTTCGTGCAGGGTGATGCCACTGACCTAGCTAGCTACTTGCGGGATTCGCCTACGCACGTAGTAACGAACCCACCGTACGGCATTAGGCTTAGGCTCAGGGGCCTATTCAGGCTCTACAGGGGCTTCCTCTCCTCGCTAGCTAGCCTAGCTCCAGGCTGTAGGCTAGTCCTC
>DQYM01000035.1 GCA_011040545.1 Candidatus Bathyarchaeota archaeon
CCTAAGGGCTATGGGCTTTATGGCAGGGCCAGATAGGCCCCCAAAGCCAGCCGATAGGACGGGCCTACGGAGCTCCACATCTATGGCCAAGGCCCTAACCGTGTTAATGGCTACTACGCCATCAGCACCAGCCCTCTCAGCAGCAAGGCCGATTTCAGCTATATCAGATACATTTGGGCTTAGCTTAACGAAAACAGGAACATCAACTACCTCTTCAACTGCCCTTACAACGGCCTCAACGAGCTCTGGCCTAGAGCCAATCTCCCTTACACCAGATACGTGGGGGCAGCTGCAGTTCAGCTCTAAGGCTATGGCACCAGCACCAGCTAGCTTGCTAGCTACGGATGCGTATTCCTCTGGCCTAAAGCCAAAGACGCTTGCTATAACTGGCACGCCAGCCTCCCTAAGGGCCCTTACCTCCCTTGAGAAGTAATCAGCACCAGGGTTTGAGAGGCCAACGGCATTAAGGAGGCCACAGCCGACCTCAACTAGTATTGGCGTCCTAAAGCCAGGCCTAGGCTCAGGCCCAATGGACTTGGAGACAACAGCACCTGCGCCAGCCTCATAGGCCCTCCTGAGCGTGTGGGCGGAGAGGCCCAGTATGCCAGCAGCTAGCATGGTGGGGTTGCGGAGCCTTAGGCCAGCCAGCTCCACGGAGAGGTCGGGCAACCCACAGCCCCCTCAGCGTAGGCAAGCCAGCCTTAAGTAGGCTAGTGGCCACGCTAAGCTAGCATGCCGACCTACATCGGTGGGCTTAGGGCCGTGAGGGTGCTTAGGGTAGTAGAAGAGGCAGATGGCATAACAACGCTGGTGTTTAAGGACCAGATCTGTGCTTCAGCTAGGCCTGGGCAGTTCATCATGGTTTACGTCCCCGACCTAGAGGAAGTCCCCATGAGCCTCTCGGCCATAGGGCCAGGAGCCCTCGCCTCAATAACTGTGAAGGCTGTAGGGGAAACTACTAGAGCCTTATCTAACTTGAAGCCAGGCTCCCTGATTGGCATAAGGGGGCCATTTGGTCGTGGCTTTAGCATAGAGGGCAGGAGGCCACTTGTGGTCGGGGGAGGGGTTGGCCTAGCACCACTCATGCCCCTCCTAGAGGCCCTTGTGGCCTCTGGCCTAAGGCCAAAGCTCATAATGGGTGCTAGGACGGGGAGCGAGCTGCCATTCCTATCTAGGGCGAGGGGGCTGCTCGGCCCTGGCCAGGTTAGGGTGGCGACAGAGGATGGCTCACTGGGCTCCAGGGGCCTAGCCACCGACCTAGCTGCTGAGGAGCTAGCAGGGGGCCAGTATGATGTGCTCTACGCCTGTGGGCCAGAGGCCATGCTCGCAAGGCTCCTTGAAATAGCTCTTGAGGCTGGCCTAAGGCATGTTCAAATGAGCCTTGAGCGCCTCGTGAAATGTGGCATGGGCCTCTGTGGCCACTGCTCCTTAGGCCCCTTCTTGGTCTGTAGGGATGGGCCAGTTTTTGATCTAGCCATGTTGGCTCATCCAGCTGTGAGGGCTGAGCTAGGTCGCTTCTGGCGAGATGAAAGTGGGGCGCTTGTGAAACTCCATAGGACTCGCTCTTAAGTTAAGAGCAAGGCTCAGTTTTATGCCCCCTTATGTAGCCCTAAGGACAGAGGTGGTCGGTTGGTGGAGCAAGTAGAGGAGATGGCCCTAGTGGTGGACTTCACCGATAAGCTAAGGTCGTATAGGACCTCCCTAGCTTTCTCTTACTGCTTCTTCATCTGGTCATCCATAAT
The DNA here is from genome assembly GCA_011040545.1 of Candidatus Bathyarchaeota archaeon. GTDB lineage: Archaea > Thermoproteota > Bathyarchaeia > EX4484-135 > EX4484-135 > EX4484-135. The sequence continues at coordinate 1,743 of DQYM01000035.1, forward strand.
GATGGGGCTCCCCCTCCTCCACACAGCCTTGATGTTCAGCCCTTGGTTCCCAGTGATCAAGCCCCATGGCCTATACCTGCTCTTAGGCACCCTAGTAGCTGGCCTAGTGGCTTCCCTGGCCCTGATGTTCTACGTGCTCGCTAGGTTTGGCCTCCTCAGCTTCCCCACGCCCAAGGCAGCTGCTACCTCTTGGTCCCTTTCCTTCTCCATACCCTATGGCCTAGTATACTCGCTCCTCTCAGCCCTAGGCTTATGGCAGTTAATGCCCGTAGCTTGGTGCCCAGCTGGTGGCCTAGCTTACTTGGCCATTGGCTTAACTGCCGAGAGGTGGCTAGTGAGGGAGCGCCTCCTGCTGGCAAGGCCTTTCCTGCTCATGGGCACCTTAGCCCTGTTCTCATCGGCCCCCATCCTCTACTTAGCCTCTCAGGCTGAGGAGTGCACGTACAGCATCGGTGGTGTGGTCGTGTGGTCTTGGCTATCTGGCCCACTATCAGCCATGATATTAGCTGCAGCCACCTACCTCCTCCTGACATTGGCTGTTTCACTGTATACGTTCATTAGGGCGGAGAGGGCGATATTCAGGCCATGAAGCTTGATGAACTCCTTAAGGAGCTAGATAAGGTAAGGTACTTAATGAATCCAAATAGGCTCTTGATAGTCTCCTTGCTCTACCTCTTTGGGCCTAAGAAGGAATCCGAGGTAGTTAAGGCACTTAACATGCCCTGGGGGATCTTCAGCACCCATGTAGCCATGTTAGAGCGAGAGGGCTACGTGAAGAGGAAGCGCATCTTCACACGGAAGGGCTATCGGACCTTCATTAGCCTCACTGAGGAGGGCAAGGAGTGCTACAGGAGGCTAGTTTACCTTCTAAGGGAGTTCCTGAGGCAGGTTGGAGGGCATGTAGAGCGCTAGGGCACACGGAAGGCTTAAATAAGGCTCAGGCACAAGCCATGTGGCGATGAGCTGCCAATCGGCCTTCCAAAGTTGAGGTTGCCCCTCACCTGCTTATCCGAGCTATTCTCATGGAGGTGGTAAGGCATGTGGAGCATACTCTACCTGCTGAGGAACGACCCTGACAAGCTGCGCTGGAGCCAGGAGAGGCGTGGCCTAGACCCAGGCATCGTGGATGAGGCCCTTAAGTACGACCAGCTCTGGCGCAAGGCCCTAAAGGAGCTAAACGAGCTAAGGCACCAGCACAACCAGCTATCACGCCAGATAGCACGCCTAAGGGGGCCTGAGCGGGAGGCGAAGATAAGGGAGGCAAAGGCCCTTTTGAAGCGTATTGAGGAGCAGGAGGCCCTTGTTAAAGCCTACGAGGCCAAGAGGAATGAGCTACTGCTCTCAATACCAAATGTAGTCCACGAAAGCGTGCCAGTTGGCGTTGATGAAAGCGATAACGTGCCCATCCGCTACTATGGCCGTCATCGTGTTTGGGAGGGGCACCTAGATGCCTTCCTAGCTGAGACAGAGGGGCGTGGCTTCAAGGTTGATTACGAGGTCGTAGATTGGCGGCCAATTGGCCATGCGGATATGCTAACGGTCCTTGGAATGGGCGATACGCTTAGGGCTGCTAGGGCTGCTGGCTCACGCTTCTACTACCTATTTGATGACCTAGTGTGGCTTGACATGGCCCTCCTAGCCTACGCACTTGACCACATGGCCAAGTGGGGCTTTAGGCCCTGCATACCACCCTATATGCTCCGCAGGGAGGCGTATGAAGGCGTAACTGCCCTTAGCGATTTTGAAGACGCAATCTACAAGCTAGAAGGTGAGGACCTATACCTTATAGCGACAAGCGAGCACCCTATGGCAGCCCTGTACATGGGCGAGATACTAGATGAAGACGACCTACCCATACTGCTCACGGGGATAAGCCCCTGCTTCAGGAAGGAAGCTGGAGCTCATGGCAAGGATACAAAGGGCATCTTCAGGGTCCACCAGTTCCACAAGGTAGAGCAGTTCGTTTTCTGTGTGCCAGAGGAATCCTGGGATTGGCACGAGCGTCTGATAAAGAACGCTGAGGAGCTCTGGCGTGGGCTTGGCATACCGCATAGGGTCGTGAACATCTGCACTGGCGACCTAGGCGTGGTGGCTGCTAAGAAGTACGACCTAGAGGCCTGGATGCCAGCCCAGGGGCGTTGGCGTGAGATGGTATCATGCTCAAACTGCACGGATTGGCAGAGCTACAGGCTTAGGATAAGGTACAGGCCCAAGGGAGGGGGACCAAATAGGCTTGTGCATACGCTCAACTCAACTGCCATAGCTTCAACAAGGGCCATTACGGCCATACTTGAGAACTTCCAGGAGCCAGATGGCACCGTTGTAATACCAAAGGCCCTAAGGCGCTACCTTGAGCCATTTGATGAAGCGCCGAAGGACATCATAAGGCCCAGGGCTAAGCATGGGCAGAGGGGAGGAAGTGCTTAAGAGCAAAGGGGGCTTAATTACTACGATGACGGCCAGGGAGGCCGTGTTAGTGAGCGTAGCAGCACTACTCGCCCTAGCCCTCGTGCTGCTGCCCTGCCTAGCTTCTGCTGTGGCGAGCCCTGCGGATAAGGTAGTGGTCGTGCAGCTACACATGAACATAGATGCTGGTGCTGAGGAGCTAGTGAGGAGAGGGGTTTCACGTGCTAGCTCGGAGCCAGGCGAGGTCAAGGCGTTAATACTAGAGCTGGATACGTACGGTGGCTGGGCACACAGCATGGATAGCATAATAAGCATGATCTCTAGGTGCCCAGTTAGAACGGTTGCCCTCGTGCCGAGGGGCGGTAATTGCTTCTCAGCAGGTGCCTACATATTCATGGCCTGTGATGTAACTGCCATGTCCCCTGGCACAGCTGTTGGGTCCTGTATGCCAGTTGATGCCCTTGGCAACCCAGCTGATGAGAAGACCATAAATGCCATGGCAGCTAAGATGAGGTCCCTTGCTGAGGCACATGGGCGTAATGCCACAGCTGCGGAGGCCATGGTGTTTAATGCCGACTACACGGCTGAGGAGGCACACAGGCTAGGCATCTGCGATATGGTAGTCTCAGATATTGATGAGCTGCTCTCCAGGCTTGGCCTAGCGAGCGCAGCTAGGATATACATAAGTGGCCAGGGGGATGCCTACATCCAGCTCCTATCCACTATCTCAAACCCGCTGCTCCAGGGCATAATGATGTGGCTAGCCCTCTGGCTCATAATAATAGATGTCTTCCACCCGACCTTCGTCCTAACCGTGATTGCCCTTGCCCTCCTGGCCCTAGCCCTCTGGGGCGTTGGCGTGATTGGGACGCACCCACTAGCCGTTGTCCTCGTCGTGCTCGGTAGCGCCCTAACGATAGTTGAGCTGAAGAAGCCTGGCATCGGGCTTGAGGTAGTTGGCATACTCATGGTCCTACTGGGCGTCTTCCTAGCCTACCAATTTGAGCCCTTCATGGTGGTTGGGGGTGCAGAGGTAGCCATACTCCTCATAGTGCTAGCAGGTGGGGCAGTACTGGCCTATTACCTATTCACGATGAGGATGGCCTTGATGAAGAGGGCAAGGCACCACGCCCCAGAGAGGCTAGTGGGCATGGTCGGTGTGGCTAAGACCAGCATAAGGCCAGGGAGGCCAGGCGTGGTCCTTGTGGCCTCTGAGGAGTGGACGGCTACCTCAGATGAGGAGATCCCAGCAGGTGCAAAGGTAAGGATTATAAAGGTTGAGGGGCTGAGACTAAAGGTAAAGAAGAAGAGGTGAGGGGCATGCACCTGCCAGTTCTACAAGTAGTGTCAATCCCAAGCTGGCTCGTGCTGTTGGTAATATTCATCGTGGTGCTGCTGCTGGCCATCCTAGCAGCTGGGATAAAGGTAGTGCCAGAGTTCAAGCGCCTAGTGGTGTTCAGGCTTGGTCGCTTCATAGGCGTGAGGGGGCCAGGCCTAACGTTCCTGCTGCCTGGCATAGATAGGGGCCAGTGGGTTGACCTAAGGGAGAACTTCATAAACGTGCCCCACCAGACGTGCATAACAAAGGATAACGCACCTGTTGACATAGACTTCCTGATATACTACAAGGTCATGGACCCAGCTAAGTGCGTCCTCAACGTAACGGACTTTGATGGAGCTGCTACTGGCATGGCCACGACCATACTTAGGGCCGTTGTAGGCGATATAACGCTTGATGATGTGCTAGCTAAGCGAGATGAGATAAACGCCATCATGCGTACTAAGCTAGATGAGGTAACTGAGCGCTGGGGCGTGAAGGTAACCAGCGTTGAGATTCGTGAGATACTACCGCCCAAGAGCGTTACGGACGCCATGGTCCGCCAGATGGCAGCTGAGAGGGATAGGCGAGCTATGGTTACGAAAGCTGAGGGCGAGAGGGAGGCAGCCATAAAGGTAGCAGATGGGAAGAAGCAGGCCATGATACTTGAGGCAGAGGGCAAGAAGAAGGCAGCTATCCTTGAGGCAGAGGGCGAGAGGCAAGCAGCCATACTGAGGGCCGAGGGATACGCTATGGCCCTCCAGAAGGTCTATGAGGTCGCTAGGCAGATAGACCCAAACACGATGGCCCTCCAGTACCTAGAGGCCCTCAAGGCCATAGGGCAGAGCCCAGCTACGAAGTTCATATTCCCAATGGAGTTCACCAGGCTGCTTGGGCCGATAAGCGAGCTGGTAGCTAGGACAGCGGGCCAGGGTAGGAGCTCCAAGGAGAAGTGATAATTGCCTCCCCACCATTAGCAGGCCAGTATGCTTAAGGCATTTTTATGGTGAGGGGGCTTGAGGCAGCTAGGCTGGCCATTAGTAAGCTCATGGGCTAGGCTTGTTATGGCTAGTAGGGCATCAGGGAAATGCTTAAAGCTGCTAGCACAGCCTAGCCTACCTGGGTGAGGGAAATGCCCACCCACGGCTCGCTAGCAAAGGCAGGCAAGGTCCGCATGCAGACCCCTAAGCTACCAGCTAGGCCTAGGCGTAGCCCTATCCCAAGGGTGCGGAATAGGCGTAACTACATCAAGAGGATCAGGCTAGAGCGTAAGCCTGGCCAGAACTGGAGGATACGGTGATCCCTTGCCTGAGGCTGACCTCGTAATCCTAAATGCCTACCTGGCCTCCCCCGAGAAGGAGGAGATCCTTAAGTGCTCTATGGCCATAGGGGATGGGCGTATCATCACGATGGGGCCAGGGGAGCAGGTCCTCAAGCTCTCTGGGCCTGGGACCCATATAATAGACCTAGAGGGGCGTGTAGCCCTCCCTGGCCTCTCAGATGCCCATATGCATGGCCTATCCCTTGGTCGCTCCCTCACCTGGGCCGATCTAAGCGGGGCACGCTCCATAGCGGAGATACAGGAGGCCTTGAGGAAGCATGAGGCTTCCCTTGGCCCTAGCGATTGGCTTATTGGCTTTGGCTGGGACCACGAGCTACTTAAGGAGCGTAGGTTGCCGAACAAGCATGATTTAGATGCTGTATCTAGGACAAGGCCAATAGCCATATTTAGGAAGTGCTGGCACCTCTGCGTCCTGAACTCAGCTGCCCTAATGGCCCTTGGGCCAGAGGCCGTAAGGGAGCTAGCATCTACTGGCGAGGCCCTCCTTGAGCCTAAGACGGGCGAGCCAACTGGCGTGCTAGTTGAGAGGGCACTTGAGGCCGTGAGGGAGGCCATGCCCAAGCTGGATGTGGAAGGGGCCATTAGGGCAGCTAAGCTAGCCATGAGGGAGGCACTTAGCAAGGGCCTTACGTGCCTACACTGGATCCTAGAGGGGCCTACTGACCTAGCTGCCCTAATGGCCCTCTGGGCATCGGGCGACCTGCCAATCCGTATTTACGCTTTATTCCCAGCTGAGGCCCTTGAACACCTCATAGCACTTGGCCTTAGGACTGGCTTTGGCGATGATATGCTGCGCCTCGGTGCCCTAAAGCTAATACTTGATGGCTCCCTAGGCGCTAAAACGGCCTACCTAAGGGAGCCCTATGCCGATGACCCAGGCAATAGGGGCATGCTGCTGTACAGCGAGCGGGAGCTGAGGGACATAGCCCTCAAGGCCCATGGGGCTGGGGTACAGCTCGCCATCCACGCCATAGGCGATGGGGCTGTGGAGCTCGTCCTGAAGGTGCTATCGGAGCTGCCAGGTGGGCCAGGGGGCCTAAGGCATAGGATTGAGCACGCATCTGTCCTCAGCCCAGGCCTGATAAGGGCGATGGCCTCCCTTGGCGTGGTGGCATCCGTCCAGCCAAGGTTCATAGTATCTGACTTCTGGGTTGAGGAGCGACTAGGCAGGGAGAGGGCTAGGTGGGCATACCCGCTCCGCTCCCTGTTAGAGGCTGGCGTCCCCCTTGCAGCAGGATCAGATGCGCCAGTAGAGCCCATAGATCCACTTGAGGGCATCCTAGCAGCCATAGGCCCTCCCCAGAGGCCAGAGGAGAGGCTGAGCACTTGGCAGGCCATTAAGGCCTACACGCTTGGGGCTGCCTTCGCCTCCTTTCAAGAGGGCAGGTATGGCTCCATCAGGCCAGGAGCACTTGCCGACATAACTGTGCTCTCATGTGGGCCAGATGAGTTCACGCCAGAGGGGCTTGAGGAGGCAAGGGTTGAGGCCACCTTCGTCATGGGCGAGCTTAGGTTCTCAAGGGGTGGCCTCCTTGAGCTCCAGGGGCCTTAAGTAGGGCCATAAGGGGACATCAAGCTCCTATATACGAGCATCATAAGCTAGCGGGAGTGCAAGGACCTTTTATGTAGGGGCGAGGGGGCCACCTTGAGCTGGCCCATGCAAGGCCCCAGGCTATGGCCCATATAACTGCCCTAGCTGGTCGCATTAACAAGCCTTAAGGCAGCCTTCCAGCCGACCATAAGCCTGCCATGAACGGCCTGGCCCGAAGGATAGTGGACGCCCTGAACAGGGGGCCAATGCTCTTCGGTGAGATAAGGGCGAGAGTTGATGCCGAGCCCAAGGCCGTCAGGGAGGCACTTGAGGAGCTAGTAAGGGCTGGCCTAGTGCGCAGGCGTAGATCTGGGCGCTTCTGGATATACTGGCTTGATGGAGATGGCTATGGCCACTTAAGCCCAGCCGATTGGGAGATGGTAGAGGGCCTAACCGTCCTACAGGTGCTTGAGGAGGCCTCGAGGCTCAGCTGAGGTCGCTAGAGCGGGGGCACGAAGGCCATAGCAGCTAGCCCTGGCAGCCACGGAGCAGAGCAAATTTAAGGCCTGCCCTAGCCTAGCTGTGATGTTGGAGGCGGCCTGCAGGGAGGTCATAGAGGGCCTGATGGCCCTAGAGCGCCCAACGCCAAGGGACGTAGAGAAGCTGAAGCTAAGGGTCCTAAAGGAATACAAGCTGGAGCGCATGCCTAGGAACTCAGATTTAATAGCATGCCTGAGGCCAGAGGAGCGCCCTAAGCTCCTACCGCTTCTAAGGCTGAAGAAGGTCCGCTCTATATCTGGCGTCGTAGTGATAACCGTTATGGCTGAGCCTAGGCCATGCCCAAAGCCTGAGCCATGTATCTACTGCCCAGGTGGCCCATCCTCTGGGACCCCGCAATCCTACACAGGCCTTGAGCCAGCTTGTAGAAGGGCTATACAAAATGGTTTTGACCCCTACAGGCAGGTAGCAGCAAGGGTTAAGCAGCTAAGGGA
>DQYM01000049.1 GCA_011040545.1 Candidatus Bathyarchaeota archaeon
GAGAGGAGGCCAGAGGGCTGGCAGCACAGGGGCTATGGGGCTAGGTTGATAGCTGAGGCAGAACGCATCTCCATAGAGGAATTTGATGTGAAGAAGATGGTCGTACTAAGTGCCCTAGGCGTTAAGCGCTACTACGCTAGGTTCGGCTACAAGCCAGATGGCCCATATGTATCAAAGCCCATCAGGGCCTAGTGCACGGGCTGGTGGCCAGTAAAGGTTAAAGGCACATGCCCTGGCAGGTTGTGGAGGGAGGGGCTTGGGCTCAAGGCTTAAGGAGCTGATACCAAAGCCGAGGAGCAAGTTCCTACGTGTTAGGTGCCCTAGGTGTGGTAATGAGCAGATAATATTCAGCCATGCTACCACCCGTGTTAAGTGCTTCGTGTGTGGGACGCAGCTAGCTGAGCCAAGGGGAGGGAAGGCTAAAATACTTGGCGTTATCGTGAAGGAGCTAGAGTAAGCAGCCGATCGCCGATCTGGTTTTCCATGCCTATGCCTATATCAACTGCCCATTACGAGCTTAGCTTTTAAGCTCTGTGAAATACGCTTAAGGGCTAACGCTTGGCCTGCTAGCGGGGTGGGCGAGGTGCACGTGATAAGGGAGCGTGAGTGGCCAAGGCGTGGGGAGCTCGTGGTCGCCACCGTAGATAGGATAGTGGACTACGGTGCCTACGTCATACTAGATGAGTACGATAAGGAGGGCCTCCTCCACATCTCAGAGATTTCCTCCCGCTGGGTTAGGAACATAAGGGATTTCGTTAGGGAGGGGCAGAAGGTAGTGCTACGTGTCATAAGGGTTGATCCTAGGAAGGGCCACATAGATCTGTCCTTGAGGCGTGTTAGCGAGCACGAGAGGAGGAAGAAGTTCCTTAAGTGGAAGAGGAAGCGAAGGGCACTTAGCCTCCTCTCCTCAGCAGCAAGTAGGCTTGGGATGCCCGTTGAGGATGTGATAAAGGCAACTTGGTGGATCCTTGAGGAGGAATTTGGCGATGCCCTAGCTGGCCTTGAGGAGGTTGCCGAGGTTGGGCCAGAGGTGCTCATTAAGCTTGGCGTGCCAGAGGACATGGCCAAGGCCATAGCACAGGTAGCAAGCGAGAGGATAAGGAAGAAGGAGGCTAAGCTATCTGGCATCCTAGAGCTCACCTGCACAGCCCCAGATGGTATTGAGCGCATTAAGAAGGCCCTACTAGGGGCCAAGGAGGCATGTCCAGAGGGGGCCAAGGCCAGGATCTACACAATAGGTGCACCGAGGTATAGGGTAGAAGTAGTAGCTGGCGACTACAAGCTAGCAGATAAGGCCCTAAGTGCTGTTGCTGAAACCGCCCTGAGGCTTATCCAGGAGCTTGGTGGCGAGGGCTCCTTTGAGAGGGAGAAGCATTGAGGTGGCTTATGCGCAAGTGCGTGAACTGTGGCCGATACACGCTTAGGCAGGATAAGTGCCCGATTTGTGGCTCAGAGGTCCGTGTGCCCCACCCCCCTCGCTTCTCACCTGAGGATAAGTACGTCCTCTACAGGCTCAAGGCCAAGTATGGCCTAGATAAGGGCCAGGGGGAGGCTGGTAAGGGGTAGGCTAATTTTAAATGCTGACCCCTACCTATCGGTGAGGGGAGCTGCCACACATATCAAGGGTAGCTAGGTACGCCGTGGAGAACCCAAGCGCCATAAGGGAGATAATGACCATAGTAGCTGATTACGAGAAGCACCCTGAGAAGTACCCAAGGCCCCTGATATACCTAGCTGGTGGCTGGCCCCAGGACCCACCACCGCCAGTGCTGAGGGAGGCAGCAAGGGAGCTCGTGGAGGATGAGCAAGCCTTCAACCTATCTGCTCGCTATGGGCCAACCAAGGGAGAGCCAGACTTCCTTGAGGCCATCGCACGGTATGAGGAAGCCATCTGGGGAAGGCGGGTAAGGCCTGGGGAAGACGCCATAATAGTAGGTGCTGGCAGCACGGAGCTAACTGCAGCCTTCATGCTCGCCTGCATGGACCCAGGTGATGAGCTAATCCTGACGTGCCCAGGCTACTTGAACTACAAGCGACAGGCAGAGGTAGAGGGCCTCCTCCAGCTAAGGGTGAAGTGGTGGCCAGTGATAAAGGGCCATGAGTACGAGCCCGACCCAGGCGAGCTCTCCTCCTTGATAACGGACAGGACCAGGCTCGTGATAGTAACTACGCCAGGGAACCCAGATAGCATGGTGATGCCAGATGATGTGTTAAATGGCATCTTAGATGTAGCTGAGGAAAAAGACGTTTGGGTGATGGTGGACCTAGCCTACAGGGCCTTCTTCTTTGGGGAGGAGCCAGGGTACCTATCTAGGCCAAGGAGGGAGAATGAGATCGCCATGTGCACCTTCTCAAAGGAGTTCAGGATACCTGGCTGGAGGCTAGCCTACGCTATAGCTGAGCCAGAGCTCGTAGCAGCCGTAAATGCCATTGAGCAAGCTAGGACGCTATGCCCAAGCACGCCAGCCCAGAGGGTACTAACTCGTGCTTTTAGCAGCAAGGAGCGCCTCAAGGCCATAAGGGAGTACTACGATGCTGGTCGGCACCGCTATGCAGAAGTGGCCAAGCTAGCTTATGATGCCCTAGTAGATGCCATGCCCAAGGCCGTGCCGCTTAGGCCACAGGGTGGCTTCTACGTGTTCTTTGATGCCTCAGCCTACGATGAGAGCTCAAGGCGCTTCTGCAAGCGCCTCCTAGATGAGGCCCAGGTTGCCCTCACGCCAGGGAGGGACTTCGGCATGGAGGGCTGGATAAGGCTCTCATTTGCACCAACTGTGGAGAGGCCAGAGCTCATTTCAGAAGCCATGGAGCGCATAAAGAGCGTGCTCTAGTATTTTTTCTGGCCTACCGACCTCCTCCACTAGTACAACACTTATATAAGCCCCTAGGAGCTGGCGTTAAAGGTGCTTAAGCCATGCCCATGCTGGATCCAGTTGCCAATGGCCTAACGGCCATAAAGAATGCGGAGATGGTGAGGAAGAAGGAGGTCGTGATATGCCCAGCCTCCAAGCTACTTGGTGCCATACTTAGGGTAATGCAGAAGCACGGTTACATAGGTGAGGTTGAGTACATTGATGATGGAAGGGCTGGGAAGTTCCGTGTCCAGCTCCTAGGTCGCATAAACAAGTGCGGTGCCATAAAGCCCCGCTTCCCCGTCCGCAAGGACGAGTTTGAGGAGTGGGAGAAGCGCTACCTACCAGCTAGGGACATAGGCATACTGATAGTCTCAACGCCAAAGGGCGTTATGTCCCACCGTGAGGCCAAGAAGTTAGGCATAGGTGGGCGCTTAGTTGCCTACGTCTACTGAGCATGGCTATTGGAGGTGCTAGAGCATGGTCTACAAGGAGTTTAAGGTCGTTGAAGTGCCAGAAGGCGTTCAGGTAGAGGTGAACGGCAAGGTCGTGAAGGTAAAGGGGCCACTAGGAGAGCTTGTTCGTGATTTCTCCCATGCACCAGTGGATATAAGGCTGGATGGGAATAAGGTGGTCGTTGAGGCCTACTGGCCTAAGAAGCGTGAGAGGGCCATGATAGGGACGGTGGCAGCCCACATAAGGAACATGATAACTGGCGTAACCAAGGGCTTCACATATAAGCTCAAGATAGTTTTCACCCACTTCCCAATACAGGTATCCGTTGAAGGCGATAAGGTGGTCATAAGGAACTTCCTGGGCGAGAGGGCACCTCGCATAGCTAAGATAATGCCTGGCGTAAAGGTTGAAGTGGAGAAGGAAGATGTCCTCGTTAAGGGCATAGATATTGAGGCCGTTGGGCAGACGGCAGCTAACATAGAAATGGCAACTAAGATAAAGGGCAAGGATATAAGGGTATTCCTTGATGGCATCTACATATATGAGAAGCAAGTAGGCATGTAGGCTACGACCGATTTTATCATGGCTAGCTCCAGCCTAGCCTAAATCAGCTAGTGCAGAGTGGATAGCACGATTAGGGCTATGCCTAGGTCGGCAATTGCGATTAAGGAAGCCTGGAGGGGGCCTATTATGAGGGCGACCAAGGCGTATGGGCCTACTATGATGCCCCAGAGCAGTAGGATCACGAGTAGGTCCTTGAGGCCCATCTTCGCCATCTTGGTTTCAGGCCCCACGTACCTAGCTAAATAGGCAAGGCATATTGAGCTAGCTGCAAATGATAGAAGGACGCTTGATGTAGCATTGAGGAGCATGTCTAGTGGGCCTAGTAGGAGCCAGGCCAAGGCCCCTATTGGTATGGCTAGGGCTGCATAGGATAGCGTGCAGGCCAAGGCCTTAGCAGATATTAGGTCCTTCTTCCTTATGCCATTAGCAAATAGTAGCCAGAAGGAGCTCCCCTCGGCCACCAGGAGCTGGTAGGATGCCATCGTGAGCATGAGGCTTGAGGCTAGGAAGGCCGTGTTAAGGAGCATGATAGCTGCCTTAGCATCCTCTATGAGGGCTGGGAGGAAGCTAAGGAACGTGAGGATGGGCGTGAATAGCATGTATGCTGTCCTCGGGTCTCTATAGGCCATCTTGAGGTCCTTTAGCAAGACGCCAAAGCAGGGGCTCATGGTTAGCTTGCTCGGTGGCCTTATCCTTACCTCCCTGGCCTCCCCAACCCCTACGTAGATGGGGCTAATGGATCCACGCCAGAAGCGCATGAAGCCCCTATCAAATGCTAGGAGGGAAGCAAGGAGGTAGGCAGCTGCTAGTGCTGAGGCGGGGATGAGGCTGGTCGGTGAGAGGGCCATGATTAAGCCCTCTGCAGCTGAGAAGGGGTATATGAGCCATAGCAGGGAGGAGAACGGGCCTATGAACTTGCTTATCTGGGATACAAGCCTGGTTATTAAGCTCACCATCTGGCTTAGGATGAACGTAGAGGCCATGCAGAGGACGAAGGTAAGCGTGCTCACGGCCCTAGCCAGCCTAGCCCTGAGGCTACGGCCAGAGTGCCTCCTTGATACAGTAGCAGAGAGGGAGAAGGAAGCACCTAGTGCGAGGAATATTGATGCATAACCATATGAAGCCCCAATTAGGGCTGGGGCTGGTAGGCCGACCACTAGCATAAGGGTGATTCCATGTATAGCTGGGACGAGGAGGAAGGGGAGGACCTCCCTTGAGGCAGTTATAAATGCAAGCAAGCGTATGTCGCCATGCTTAAGCGGTAGGTGCATTAGTGGCTTGAGGAGCTCATACTCTTGCAGCAGCCAGGAGGCAGAGGCACAGAGCATGAATGAGAAAGTAAAGAGCATAGCCGTGCTCACGAGGCCTGAGGCCCTAAGTGCATCTACAAGCTCCACGCCTCCAGCCGTATCCTGCGGGGGCCAGATCAGGGGCAGGAGAGGCGAAATGGATGAGAGGGCCAGCATGACCGTCATTATGGCGCTTACAAGTGCGTAGTTGATGCTAGCCCACCTAACGCCCCTCCTGAGCCTAGCCATATCTACATTAGCCCTAGTGCTCACCATCCTCAAGTAGACGAGCTCCCTGTAGAGGAAGTCAGATAGCCTAATGGCCTCCCTTAGCCTCAAGCCTCCCCCCTCAAGGCCTTTATCACTTCGTAGACCTCATGTGCCTTACCAGTAACCTCTAGGAAGACTTCCTCAAGCGTCTTCTCCCTAGCAGCAAGTTTAAGGACGTCCTCAACGGCACCCTCAGCTACTACCTTGCCCTTGTGCATTATGATTATCCTATCGCATATGGCCTCTGCTACCTCAAGTATATGCGTAGAGAACATTATGGCACAGCCCCTATCCCTCATCTCGTAGAGCAGCTCCTTGAATATCCTAGCTACGGCTGGATCTAGGCCTACTATGGGCTCATCTAGGAGCAGTATATCTGGCTCGTGGAGCAGGGCCAGTATTATGGCTACCTTCTGCTTATTACCACGTGAGAGGGAGCCTATTAGGTCATCCATTCTGTCCTTGAGGCCAAGGGATGAAACAAGCAAATCTAGGCGCCTAGCGTAAGCAGCTGGCTCCAAGCGCCTTATCCTAGCTACTAGGTCAAATAGCTCCTTTGGCGTTAGGGAGTTGTAGAGGGCTAGTTCCTCAGGGACGTAGCCGATCCTAGCCCTAACATCTGGGTTATCATATGGATCCATGCCTAGGACCTCAACGTAGCCAGAATCTGGCCTTATGAAGCCCATCAGTATCTTTATGAGCGTTGTCTTCCCTGAGCCATTTGGGCCTAGCAGGCCTAGTATCTCGCCCTCCCTTAGCTCAAGTGAAACGCCATCTAGGGCCTTCACGACCCCGTAGCTCTTCCTCACATCCCTTGCCCTAGCTAATACCTCAGCGGGCAAGCTGGCCACCTAGCTAGGGCCTCCTACTGGTATTTAAGCAACCTAGGCACTAGCTGCCCCTAGCCCTTCAGCCACCTGAGCGTTTCAAGGGCCTTGTCAAGCTCAACCTTGAATATGCCAACGCAGGCATCGCACACGCCACCCACCCATATCAGCCACTCCTTATACCGCACGAGGCCATTCCCGAAGAGCGTCATACAGCGATCCCCGTATTCCTCATACATGCCCCTTGGTGAGAGCACGTAATCGCTTACGGCCAGGAGCTCCCCATCTGGGCTTAGTACGGCTAGGCCATTCCTATATGCTAGGTCGGCTCTTGAAACACCATGCCAGCCTATTAGGAGCTCATTGCTTGAGAGCTTAACTGCATTTGTAGACCAGCCCATGTGGCTCTCCCACTCCTCTGGCACCATTACTGGCCTAAGCTCCTCCTCTGGCATCTCAAGGGCCTCTAGGTCAGCCCTAGCACACCAACACAGCTTTGTCCCTCTTACTACTGGCCTGGTGGCTAGTGTTGCCTCCCTCCCCTCTATGCTGAGGAAGGCGCTATCCCTGTTGGAGGGTGCCCAGATGGCCTCGCCCCTCCTAACCGAGAAGTAGCCACGCCTTAGCACGTTGAAATCATCATCTAGCTCAGCTAGGGCAAGGGCATCTGTCCTGACCATCTTGTCCTCAAGCCAGTAGTAGCCCCTACCGCAGTAGAGTATGAGCCACCTGCCTGGCAGCCTGAGGACACGTGGATCCTCGCAGCCCAGCTGCTCCCAGAGCTCCTTAGGCCAGAGCACTATGCGGGTTGGGAGCGGTGTCCTACCTACTCGGCCCTCAAGCACATCATCAATGCTGACCTCAGCTAGGCCAACGCTTGAAACATAGCCGTAGAACTCAAATATCAGCCTAACGAATATGAATAGCCTATCCCCCTCAAGGGCAGCACCTGGGTTAAAGGCCTCAATTGGGAAGCGCCTGAAGTAGTTCGTTACGTAGAAGTCGCTTGGGCCTAGGTATAGGACACGCTCAAAGACATCATTTACATCTGGCTTCCTAAGGCCCCTAAGCTCCCTCAGGCCCCTCTCAACCTTAGCCCATAGGGCTTCCTCAACTTCCCTCCAACCAGGTGGGCCACTACCGCTCATGCTACCACGCATCGGCCTAGCCTTAGCGTTATAAAAGCTGAGGGGGAGGGTCAGCTGCCCATAGGCACCTTTAAGGCCTAGGAGCCCTACTTAGCCTAAGGCGAGGGGCATGTCAGCCCAGCTAACAGATGAGCATGGGGCCTTCTTAGTTCGCCTAGCCCGTAGGGCAATAGAGGAATACCTAAGCACTGGCAAGCTAATAGAGCCACCAGAGGAAGCTCCTAGGGAGCTCTGGGAGCCAATGGGCGTCTTCGTAACGCTCAACAAGCTAACGGATGGGCGGAAGATGCTAAGAGGCTGCATAGGCTTCCCTTACCCAGAGAAGCCCCTCGTGCTGGCTACGATAGAGGCTGCCGTGGCCTCGGCGGTAGAGGACCCACGCTTCCCACCAGTAAGGCTACCTGAGATGGATGAGATAGTCGTGGAGGTCAGTATCCTAACTAGGCCAGAGCCCGTGCGTGTGGAGGATCCAAGGGATTACCCAAGGGCCATAAAGGTTGGCCGTGATGGCCTGATAGTAGAGAAGGGCATCTTCAGGGGCCTCCTCCTGCCCCAGGTGCCCATTGAGTGGGGATGGGATGAGGAGACGTTCCTAAGCCAGTGCTGCATGAAGGCTGGCCTCTACCCAGATGCCTGGCTGGACAAGGACACACGCATCTACCGCTTCCAAGCCATAGTGTTTGAGGAGGAAGCACCTAGGGGGCCAGTAAGGCGAGTTGAGCTTAAGGCGGAAGGCCACTAGGGCCTCCAGCCCTAGCTGGGGGGAGGCATTTGGGGGAGAGGGCTATTGAGGCCCTAAAGGCCCTTGGCCTAACCGAGCTAGAGGCAAAAGCCTACCTAGCCCTAGTAGCACATGGCGAGCTCACGGCTAAGGAAGTGAGCATGCTATCTGGTGTTCCCTACTCAAAAATACATGGAACTCTTGAGAGGCTAAGGGAGAAGGGTTGGGTTTCTGCTAGCCCAGGTAGGCCAAAGCACTACTCCGCACTCCCACCTGCTGAAGCAGCTAGGGCTGAGAGGCTTAGGAGGGAAGCTGAGCTAAGGGCGCTTGAGGAGAGCGTGGTGGAAGAGCTTCAGCCCCTCTACGAGCGCTCAAGGACCGTTGAGAGGCCAGATGTCTGGATAATAAGGGGCCTTGAGGGCGTCCTATCAAAGATCCATGATGTCCTATCTAGGGCTAGGAGGGAGGTCCTAATAGCCATCCCCCTGGCTGCCAGGGAGCTCCTAGCCTCAATAGGGCCTAGCATAGCACACTTAAGGTTCTCAGGAGTTGAGGTTCGTGTGCTAGCTTCTGAGCAGCTGAAAGAAGAGCTAAGCCAAGTTGAGGGCCTAGCGGAGGTCAGGTTTAAATCTGGCATGTTCGGTGGTGGCATAATAGCAGATGGCCGTGAGGCCGTGCTCATACTAGCTCGCTCTGGTAGCGTGATGGCCATCTGGTCCGATTACGCTGAGCTAGCCCATATAGCAAAGGTGTACTTTGAGCACCTATGGGAGGGCGAGTAGGGCTGCTAGGTAGAATACGTGCCCTTGGGC
>DQYM01000043.1 GCA_011040545.1 Candidatus Bathyarchaeota archaeon
ACCTAGCCCCCAGGGCATCTATATGCCTACGCATGAGCTTAAAGCCCTTGTTCATGTCCTCCCTGAGCCTAGCCATATTCTCCCTAAGCCCCCTCAAGGGAGCGTATGGCCCTTAGGACCTCCTCAAGCCCTATGAGGCCCGCTACGGCTAGCCTGAACTCCTCATCTTCCTTGAGGAGCTTGAGCACCTGGCCTTCAGCTCAGCTGCCCCAAGCCCCAGCACCGTCCCCAGTGGCATCAACGAGGTGCTGGCACATAAAATACGATGTCGGTCCCTTAGAACTCTATCCCAGGCCTAGGTGGCATGCCACGCCTATAAGGGTGCTTGACCTCCCTCATCTCGGTTACGAGGTCGGCTACCTCTATTAGGGCCTCTGGGGCCTTTCGGCCAGTTAGGATCAGCTCAACATGCCTTGGCCTCTCCCTTATGAGCTCAAGCACTTCATCTAAGCTCACAAGGCCGAAGTAGATGGCCACGTTTACCTCATCTAGTATGACGACATCATATTCACCACCCATGATGACCTCCCTAGCTAGGTCCATGGCCTTCCTGGCTTCCTCTATGTCCTCCTGGCTTGGGCCACTTGACGTTATAAAGCGCCCCCTCCCGAAGGCACGGACCTCTATGTTGGGCAGCTGCTCAAGCAGGCGTAGCTCACCGTAGTCAAAGCCACCCTTTAAGAACTGTATTATGAATACCTTGAGCCCCCTCCCAGCTGCCCTAAGGGCAAGCCCTATGGCAGCAGTTGTCTTCCCCTTCCCATCGCCCGTGTAGACCTGGACTAAGCCTGGGTTGAGCTTGTGCTTCCTCATTCCATTTCCCTCAGGGCCTGCTTTATGGAGGATAGCAGGAGCTCTGCACCAGCATCTATGCTTACCTGGCCCTTAACGACCATCTGGACAGCAGCATCAAACTTAGCACTCTTAGTTATCATGGGTAGTATATCGCTGACCACCGCCCTCCTGAGGGCCTCTAGGAGTAGGGTCCTTACCTTCTTCTCAGATGGCCTCATCCCCCTCTTAGCTAAGTAAGCCCTATGCTTCTCAATTTGCTCAACTAGCTCCTCAATGCCCTCGCCAGTAAGGGCGACTGTCTTAACTATCGGTGGCCTCCAATCAGATGGGTTAAATGGGCTTACCTCAAGGACGGACATTAGATCCACGACCATCCTATCTGCATTTGGCCTATCTGCCATGTTCACCACGAATATATCAGCTATCTCCATGATGCCTGCCTTTATGGCTTGGATATCATCCCCAAGGCCAGGTGCTAGGACGAGCACAACCGTATGGGCTATACCAGCTACTGCTATATCAAGCTGGCCAGCCCCAACCGTTTCAACTAGGATTATATCAAAGCCAGCTGCATCAAGGACCTTAACAGCCCCTCCAGTAGCATCTGATATGCCACCTAAGCTACCACGGGTGGCCATGCTCCTTATGAAGACGCCTTCATCAAGCGCTAGGTCCTGCATCCTAACTCTATCGCCTAGGAAGGCACCGCCAGTGAAGGGGCTAGTAGGATCTACGGCGACCACGCCTACCTTCAGGCCCTTACGCCTGTAGGCCTGTATGAGCTTGTGGATCAACGTGCTCTTGCCTGCCCCAGTAGCACCAGTTATGCCTATTACGTAGGCCCTCCCCGTGTGAGGCTCAAGGGCAGAGAGGATGGCCTTGGCCTCTGGAAGTCCATCCTCTATGATGCTTATGGCCCTTGCGATAGCCCTCTTCTCCCCCCTCAGCACGCCCCTTACTATCTCCTCTACCTTCAAGGGCTCAACCTCTCCTTACGTTATCCCTTATGTACTTGATTATCTCATCGGTTGGCGTTCCAGGGCCAAAGATCTCATCAACTCCCATCTCCTTAAGGGCCTTCGCATCATCTTCTGGTATTATCCCCCCGACCAGCAGGAGGACCTCACCGAAGATGCCCTTCTCCTTCATCAGCTCTATCACACGGGGGACCCACGTCATGTGGGCACCAGATAGTATGCTGAGGCCAATTACATCTACATCCTCTTGGACGGCTGTCTCAACTATTTGCTCTGGCGTCTGCCTTAGGCCCGTGTAGATGACCTCCATGCCAGCATCCCTAAGCGCCCTTGCCACTACCTTTGCCCCTCTATCATGGCTATCTAAGCCTGGCTTAGCTATTAGAACCCTTACTGGCCTTGCGCTTGCCCTCTGCTTCTTCGCTGAGCTCACGCTATCACCGCTAGCCCTGGAGGGGGCGGGGCCTTAAGCATTTCACGCTTATCCCCTAGGGCTACACGCCTGCAATAGGTGAGCTGCCCTGAGGAGGCACCCACTAGTGGCCGTAGATGTAGTGATAGTAGGGCCAGATGGCTCCATAGTCCTGGTGAAGCGGGGGAAGGAGCCATTCAAGGGCATGTGGGCGCTGCCTGGTGGCTTCGTTGAGTACGGTGAGCGTGTTGAGGAGGCAGCCGTGAGGGAGGCAAGGGAGGAGACGGGGCTTGAGGTAGCCCTAAGGGGCCTCGTAGGCGTTTACTCAAGGCCAGATAGGGATCCAAGGGGCCATGTGATATCAATTGCCTTCCTAGCTGAGGAGGTAGGTGGCCAGCTTAGGCCTAGCCCAGAGACGCCAGAGGTAAGGCGCTTTAAGCAGCTACCTAAGGAGATGGCCTTTGATCACGCTGAGATAGTAAGGGATGCGCTAGCGAAGCTAAGGGCCATTAGGGGGAGCCCTTAAGGGCGCCTCCGCTCCGATGGGCATGGGCCCATGAGGGGAGCTCGGTCAACCTGATGGGCAGGACATGATGAGCCCACGAACCCCCCGAGGCCCTTTATTAGCCCCCAGCTAGCTAGGCAGGTGGTGGCAGCATGGCCTTTGTGATAGGCATTGACCTAGGTGCTACGTGGCTTAAGGCTGCCCTAGCAGATAGGGATGGCCATATCCTACGTAAGGCAATGGTCAGGACGAGGAGGGATAGAGAAGCACTAGCCTCTCAGCTCGTGGCCATAGTTAAGGGCCTCCTAGAGGGGCTAAGCCCTAGTAGCGTAGCTGCTATTGGCGTGGGGGCCATTGGCCCCTTGGATTTGGCCTCTGGAGCTATACTAAGCCCTTCTAACCTCCCAATAAGCAGGCTTGAGGTAGTTAGCCTCCTTGAGGAGGCCCTAGGCGTGCCTACGTACTTGCTTAACGACTGCACAGCAGCCTGCTATGGTGAGTGGACCTTCGGAATTGGTCGGGGCCTAAGGAACATCGCATACGTGGGCATAGGCACTGGCATAGGCGGTGGGGCCATAGTGGATGGCCACCTCCTGCTTGGCGAGGGAGGGAATGCAGCTGAGGTAGGCCACTTCACGGTAGATGCCCAGGGCCGCTTGAGGTGTGGCTGTGGTAGCTATGGCCACTGGGAGGCCTATTGCTCTGGCTCTGGCATACCACGCTTCCTAAGGCTATGGCTTGAGGAGGAAGGCATGAGCTCCACGTGGCTAAGGGGAGGGCAGGGGCTCACGGCCAAGGAGGCCCTTGAGCTAGCTAAGGAACACAGCCTAACTGGCTTCCTAGAGGAGCTAGCCAAGCTTAATGCCATAGGCTTGGCCATTACATCATGTGCCTTCAGCCCATCCATCATTACCATTGGGGGCTCCGTTGCCCTTGCGAACCCAGATGTAGCCATAGAGAGGCCAAGGGCCTACCTACCCAAGTTCTGCTTCAGTAGGGTGCCAGAGGTCGTGGTAACGCCACTAGGGCCAGATGCTACCCTGTATGGCGCCATCGCCCTAGCCCTTAGGCCACCGAGGGAGCTCCTAAGGGCTCAGAGCCATACTAAAGTCGGCTAGCTAGATTACCTATCAAAGTCGCTGGAATTGCAGTAACGTAAGCTTTATAAATGCTGGATCTGCTTCTAGGCGGTGATAACTTGTCCGAAATAAAAGAGCTAGAAAGTAAGTATAGACCACTGGCAGATTTCCTTAAAAAAGCCCCAAGTCATCAAAGGGAAATTCCTCTAAGCTTAGAACAAATTGAGATCATCATTCGTGCCAGATTGCCTCCTTCTGCCTACCAATATCCCGCATGGTGGTATGGGCAAGACCGCCCTCATGTTAGAGCCTGGAGCCAAGTCGGCTGGGAAGTAGAAACACACCTATCAAAGGGATGGGTTTTGTTTAAAAGGAAAAGGATTTAGATGATTCGTATGTTTCTGGCCTAGAGTAATGGTGTGGGCCTCAAAATGAAAAAACATTGCATGATTTTTCTCTTAAGGAAGTAGAGGCAATAGCTACAACATTTGGTTTCCAATATTAGTGAGAATTCTCGCATCGGTAATGTCGGTGAAAGACCGTCGTGGCTGTCGGAAAAGCATCAAGAACCCGTTTCCCAACCAGATGTTCTAAAGCGTTTCAAAAGCATGACATAACATAGCAAAAATAGCTTATTTGGCGCCGGGGGCGGGATTCGAACCCGCGCGGGCCTTTCGGCCCACGGGCTCTCAAGGCCCGCCCCTTGGTCCACTCGGGCACCCCGGCTCGTGCCCCTATGTGCTTGCTGGTTTTTAAGCTTCCCCCTTTAAGGTTATTAAGCTAGCTATTTAGCCCCACTGGGGCCGATGGCCCTTGGCGAGCGGGGTCGTGAGGGAGCTGCTTGAGGCCCTTGGTGCCTCTGCCATAGCTGCCTTCGTAGGGCTCTCGCTCTACCTAGAGGTTGGGCAGGCCCTCGGCCTTGGGCCCGTTGAGCTCATGGCCCTCTCGCTTGGGACGTGCTGGGCACACGACCTAGCCCATAGGCTCTACCTAGTCCTCACCGACCTAAGGGGGCGCTTCCGCATCTCCCTTACTGGATCTGCCTTTAGCCTGCTGATAGCTGGAATTCAGAATGGCATATCAGCGCTCTTAATGGCTGCTGCTGGCCCAGGCGACCTACCGAGGCTTGTGCCCTACCGCTTTCTAGCGCCAGGGGCTGTTACGCTAGAGGGGCCTGGGGAGAAGGCTAGGCTAGGTAAGCTTGCCTCAGCTGGCCCTACTGCTAACTTAGCCATAAGCTCGCTACTGCTCCTTCTCGCTCCCTTCCTCACAAACCCAACTGTCCATGAGCTAGCCCTGCTTGCAGCTGCCCTAAATGCATATACTGCCCTAACGGCCCTCTTGCCCCTTGCCTTCTGTGATGGCCTTACCATATACTGGTGGAGCCGAAGGGCCTGGCTTGGCCTCCTACTTGCATCAATATTGCTTATAGTACTATCAAATTATGCCTTCCTCATGCTATAGGCCATGAAGGCCATGCTTAGTACCTACACTCTATGCGGACCTCATCGGGCACCCTTATCCTCATCAGGAGCCTCATGGTCCTCTCATCTGCGTAGATATCTATGAGGCGCCTGTATATGCGGAGCTCCCACTTATCCCACGTCTTAGTGCCCTCGCCACATGGGCTCCTCATAACTGGCACAACTAGCCTCTTGGTCGGCAGTGGTACTGGCCCCGATATCTTAACGCCCGTTTGCCGTGCTATCTCCTTTATCTGCCTGCATACCTCCTCCAACTTCTTGTAATCCGTGCTCGTCAGCTTTATCCTCACCTTCCTCGCCATGTGGGCTCCCTCGGCCACTGGGGCATGTGCTAGGACCTTAAATACCTTTAGCTGCAGCTACTACGTGGAAAATACTTATTTGTAGCTCCCTTATGGCCTACTGGAGTTTATGAGGTGAGGGAGCATGGAGAGGGGGCAGGAGCACAAGGAGAGGATAGAGCAGGCAATAGGCATACTTGAGACCATAAGTAGCGATTTCACTACCCCAAGGAACATAAGGAGGGCTGCAAAACAGTCCATTGAGGCCCTCAGGGATGAGAGCCTAAGCCCAGCCGTAAGGGCAGCTAATGCCATAAGCATACTTGATGAGATAAGCCAGGATCCAAACATGCCCGTCCCAACTAGGACCAAGATATGGCAGGTGATCTCAATACTTGAGGGCATTAAGGATTAGAGGTCGGTGGTGTATTGAGCGCTACTGCTAGGGGCCAGGGGCAGGGGAAGGCTGATCGTGCTGGAGCAGCTGAGGCCCTAAGGAGGATGGCGGAGGCCTTAAAGAGTGGAGCTGTAATGCTAGATCTCCAGTGCCCAGTTTGCTCCTCCCCCCTCTTCAGGCTGAGGAGCGGTGAGATATGGTGTGTAAAGTGCCAGAAGAGGGTTATCGTAGTCAAGGAGGGAGAAGAGCCCATTACTGCCATGAGCGACCTCCTACTAGCCTCCCTAGAGGAAACGCTCCTTAGGAAGCTACAGGAGCTAAATAAGGCCATGAGGGATGAAGAGGACATAGGCCGCCTCACCGAGCTCACGAGGCTTATCTCAGGCCTCCTTGATAACCTTGAGAAGGTTAGGCGTATCTCTAGGCGTAGGCGCTAGTGCCAACTTTCTATTACGCTGGCCTCCACATAAGATAGGGCACAAATGGGCCCCTGGCCAGAGGAGATGGGCTTAGGACCTACTAGTTTAGGCCTGCGTAGGTTCGAATCCACCCCACCATACAAGTCTGAGAAAAATGCCTAATGTTAGCTGCGCAAAATCGGATAAACATTTATGGGTACAATACCTTCTCTGGTTGCTGCAATATTATTCCATATTCTTTAGTGTATCCCCCAGCTAAGCTTCTCAATTTATTGAGAACCTCTTGTTTCTCTGGAAGTTCAGCTAACTTTCTCTCTAAGTGCTCAATTTTCATGATCAATTCCTCTATGCTCTCCTCCCTTGTTCCTAATTCTTTAACTGTCTCTCGAAGTTGATTTTCGTATTTCTCACAATACTCGTGATTATAGCCAAATCTCAGCTCGCCGCCCCTTATTAGATAACATATTACATCATAAATGTAGCTCTCTGGACGGCTTTCAAGACCATACGATATAAAATGTTCCACTAAGGTTCTTAGCACTATTTCACGGAACTCCCTATTGCTGTTCAACTTATTTATGAGATTACTTCTTGCCTCTTCGAGCTGCTCAATAATATCATCATGTTCTACTATAACATTAGATATGCCAGGTTGCTCATGCGCTAATATATCCCAGAGTATTAAGAATACACTACCGTGAATTGCTCTGAGGCCGTACTTAATGTTAGTCCGCTTCCAACTTTGGTCTATAATATCTATTAAAGGCAGAATGAGCATATTAACAAGCTGTGAATATAGAGACCTTAATCTCTGCTTTCGTGCCTCACGCATATGCTTGTAAGTAACATAGATTAGAAGTAATGATGCCGTTAGGTGTAATACTCCCGCTATCCATGGATGCTCCTTCATGAATGTGTCTATGATTATTCCCATAGATAGCCATAGTTCCGGGAATAACAGGAAGGCCAGTAAGACCACGATTATCATTACTAGGGTAACGATTGTGATGATAGGAATTCTAAATTTTGTGAAATTCATAGGCCGTGCTCACCTCCACTTTTCGTATCATTCTATTAATTTATAACTTTCGCACGTTCTTAACTGTAAGAACTGGTGGACCGGGCGGGATTTGAACCCGCGACCTCCGCCTCGCAAGGGCGGCGTCCTACCAGGCTAGACGACCGGCCCCTCTGGTAGCTGAGGCTGGCCTACTTATATGCTTGGCCATATCTCCTGCTGCCCCCTGCGGTTTGGTAACTTACCGTAAGCAAAATAAGCAGTTGCCGAATTCTATTTCGGCGGTGGTAGAAAATGGCCGAGGGCCGTTCATCAAGGATACCTGGCTTCTACAAGATGAGCGTTGAGGAGCGGCTTAAGCTAGTCCAGGAGTTCGCTGGCCTAACGGACGAGGAGCTGAGCTTGATCCGCTCGCCAGAGAAGGGCCTTCCATTTGAGAGGGCTGAGCGGATGATAGAGAACGTCATAGGGCTCATGGCCTACCCATTCGCCATAGCTACCAACTTCCTGATCAATGGCCGTGATTACCTAGTCCCCATGGTCATAGAGGAGCCCTCCGTCGTAGCTGCTGCCTCAAATGGCGCTAAGATGTGCCGCTCAAAAGGTGGCATCTTCGCCTCCTGCCTTAGCTCAGTCATGATAGGCCAGATACAGGTCGTGGGTGTGCAGGATCCATATTACGCCAAGATGGAGGTCCTAGCCCATAAGGATGAGATAGCTGAGAAGGCCAATGAGAAGGACCCAATACTGGTCAAGCTAGGTGGTGGCGTAAAGGACGTAGGTGCTAAGGTCATAGGCACTCCTAGGGGCCAGATGCTGATCGTGGAGCTCTACGTAGATTGCAAGGACGCCATGGGCGCAAATGCCGTTAACACCATGGCTGAGGCAGTTGCCCCACTTATTGAGCGCATAACTGGCGGTAGGGTCCTCCTACGCATAATATCCAACCTAGCCGTGAGGAGGCTCGCTAGGGCCTGGGTTACCGTGGATAAGGAAGCCATTGGTGGTGAGGAGGTAGTTGATGCCATAGTAGATGCATGGGCATTTGCTGCTGCCGATCCATTTAGGGCTGCTACGCACAACAAGGGCATCATGAATGGTGTTATAGCAGTTGCCCTCGCTACAGCACAGGATCACAGGGCGCTTGAGGCTGGTGCCCATGCCTACGCTGCCCTAGGTGGCCACTACAAGCCCCTCTCAACATGGGAGAAGAATGAGGATGGCGATTTAGTTGGGACGCTTGAGATGCCCATGGCAGTTGGCGTGGTCGGTGGTGCAACTAGGGCTCACCCAGTAGCTAGAGTTGCCCTAAAGATACTTGGCGTTAAGACGGCAAGGGAGCTAGCAGAGG
>DQYM01000256.1 GCA_011040545.1 Candidatus Bathyarchaeota archaeon
AGCTTCACATGCGTCCTCAATACCGCCAGCTCCCAAAGCTGAAGGGGGCACTGGGATTTAAACCTACTCTACGCCCTGGAACATCATGGCCACGAACTCCTCAGGCACGAATGGCCTTAGGTCATCATAGCCCTGGCCAACCCCCACGAATAGTATGGGCTTGCCTGTTACGTAGGCCACGCTTAAGGCAGCACCGCCACGTACATCCGCATCTACCTTGGTGAGGATGGCCCCATCTATGCCCACGCCCTCATTGAATAGCTCTGCCTGAACGGCTGCATCATTACCAGCTAGGGCATCTACGACCAGTATGGTGAGGTCTGGCTCTGCAACACGCTTTATCTTAGCTAGCTCAGCCATTAGGTTCTTATCCGTTTGGACACGGCCAGCCGTATCTATCAGGACGACATCTATGCCCCTTGCCCTAGCATGTGAGATGGCATCGTAGGCAACGGCTGCTGGATCTGCACCATAGCGGTGCTTAAGCACCCTTATGCCAAGCCTCCTGCCGTGCTCCTCAAGCTGCTCTATGGCACCAGCCCTGAAGGTATCGCTACATGCCAGTACGACCCTAAAGCCCTTATCCTTTAACATCTTAGCTACCTTTGCTATCGTGGTCGTCTTCCCAGTTCCATTAAACCCCACGAATAGTATGGCGAAGGGCTCGCCCTGCTCTTTCTTCGCCCTTATCAGGGCCTCTAAATCTGGCCTATCCCCCTGGCTCAGTATGCGTACGATGGCCTTCCTAAGTGCTTCCCTCACAATGGCCCTCTTATCAGCCATCCTGCCTATCCTAACGCCAGTTAGCTCTTCCATAAGGCTTGAGCAAATTGCCTCTGCAACCGATAGGGCTACATCATTCTCAATGAGCATTAGCTCTAGCTCCTCAAGTATTGGCTTGAGGCTCTTCGGCTTAAGCTCTGCCTTGGTTATCTTCTCAAGGGCCCTTCTCAGCGCCTTCCTCAGCCCCTCCAGCAAGCCCAGCAGCCTCCGATAGTGTCTTCATACGCTCCCTGTATGCCCTCAGCGCCCTCTCAACCTCCGCTAGGCGTGATGTATAGTCCTGGATGGCCTTCTCCGTTTCCCCTAGGCGCTCACCTATTATCTCCTTTGCCTTCTCAACATCTACTTCTATGGAGATATCCGCCCCAATGCTCACTAAAACCCTATCTGCCCTGGATAGGCGAGCCCAGATGAAGGAGCCAGCACCTATCGGCACGAGTATCTCAGCCCCCTCTTGGCCAGCGAGGTTTTCCAGCACTGTCCCAGCAGCCGTGAGCTCAGCCCTATATGCCTGAGCCCTTGCGATCATCTCCCTGAAGGCATCGGCCATGCCCTCAAGCACCCTTACATCAGCAAGTAGCCTAGCTAGCTCTTCCCTTGCAGCCTCCCTAGCCTCACGAGGTTCCCTCGGCTCCCTTGCCAAGCTCAGACCTCCCCAAGGGCTATCTTACGTAATATTGGATTTTCAAGCTCCTCAGGCGCTACCTCAACGACTCTAATTATCTTTATGTGGCACCTCTTAACCCTGTGCTTGCTCCCTAGCTCCATGAGCACTTTCTCAACTGCATCCTCTGGCCTAACAGCCCTTACTTCCTTCTTGAACTTAGTCTTCCAGTTCGGCTTGCTTATCACTCCCTCAACCCTGAAGTTCCTCACCTGGACCTGCTCGCCCGACAAGCCAGCCACCGCCTCAGCCACATGGCGGGGGCTTGACCTATAAAAAGCCACATCGGCTGCCAGGGCTAGGCCATGATCACCTCTAGGCCGAGCTCCTCGGCTAGCAATATCACAAAGCGCCTCTCAGCCCCCTTCAGCCCCTTCCTATCTACCACGGCTGCCTCGCAGCCTCCCCACGTCTTAGCAACAGGCCCCTCAATGAGCCACCTATCCTGCCCAAGGGCCCTGAAGGCATACCTTGGCACGATGTGGCCTACGGCTATGCCCACATCCGATAGGACTAGCTCCGTGAACTTAGGTGCGTAGTGGCCACCACCAAAGCCAACGGCCCTCTTATCCCTAGCTGGCCTTGTAGCAGCCTCCCAGATGGCCCTAGCTACTGCCTCACCAGCTACTGGATCTGCCCACCTATCTGGTGTGCTCCCTATCTCCACGAAGAGGACTGGGACGCTAATGCTAGTAGGGCCGTGGTGGGTGGCCTCAAGGCAGGCGGTGTAGTCAGCTAGGCCAAGCTCCTCCCTAGCAGCTGCAAGCTCCCTTAGTGCAGATGCCATCCTACAGGGATCCGACCAAGCTAGCTCCTTAGGCCTACCACCGTGCTCTGCCTCTGGCCCTAGGTTCCCAGGCGTGTGGGTGCTTAAGGTCGCCCTCCCAGCCCTGCTTGCATGCCTAGAGGCAAATATAACGGCCCTAACGGGGAGGCCCAGTGCACTTGCCACGTGCTCCGCAAATACATCGTCCAGCTGCGTGAAGGCAAGCAGCACATCCCCACGCCCATACACTGGTCGGCCCTCAAGCTCAAGGCCTATTTCCTCAAGCCCAAAGCCCTCTATGAGTGCCCTAGCTATGTTCATGCTAGCTGGGTCAACCGTTGAGGCCACTACTAGCACCTTGTCCTTGCTCAGGCCCCTCAAGCCCCCTAGGCCCAGGGAACTGCCTTGAATACGAACATCAGTATGGCCTTCTGGACGTGGAGCCTGTTCTCAGCTTGATCCCACACTATTGACCTCGGCCCATCTATGACCTCAGCTACTACTTCCTCGCCCCTGTGGGCTGGGAGGCAGTGCATGAACACCGCATCTGGCCTAGCTGCCTCAAATAGCTCTGGCCTAACTTGGTAGCGTGGCACGAAGTCCCTCATGCGCTTCTCACGCTCGGCCTCTGGGATGTGCATGGACATGAAGGTATCCGTGTATATGACGTGGGCATCCTTAACGGCGCTAAGTGGGTCATCAGTTATGATAACGGTTGACCCCGTCCTAGCTGCATTATCAAAGGCCCACTTAACTGCCTCTGGGTCAGGCTCATAGCCAGTTGGGCAGGCCACGCTTATGTCCATGCCTGCCTTCGTGCAGGCCAGGAGGAGGGAGTTGCAGACGTTCGTGCCATCGCCGACATAGGCTAGCTTAATGCCCTTCAGCGTGCCGAAGCGCTCCCAGATGGTCAGGAGGTCCCCGATGGCCTGGCATGGGTGGAAGCGGTCCGATAGGGCATTTATAACAGGTACCCTAGTGTTCTCTGCTAGCTCTATTAGCGTCCTATGGCTTGCTACCCTAGCCACTATGGCATCTACATACCTATCAAGGACACGAGCAGTATCCGCTATTGTCTCACCCCTTGAGAGCTGGAGCTGCTGCCAGGGCAAGAAAATAGCATCGCCACCCAAGTGCCTTATGGCCACCTCAAATGAAACACGGGTCCTGGTAGATGGCCTCTGGAATAGAAGCGCTATTATCTTGCCAGGCAGATACCTCTGTGGCCTTCCAGCCCTCAGCTCTTCTTTCAGCTTAGCAGCTAAGCTCAGTATCCGCATTAGCTCCTCATCTGTTATATCCTGTAGGGTTATTAAATCACGCTTCTCCTCGCTCTCCAACCCCATCACCGCTGGGATGTAGCAAGAGGCCGAATAAGCCTTCCACGGCTACTGGCAGCTCAGGCACCCTTGGGTGCCCACGCCCTCATGGCCTGCCTGAGCAGCTCCCTCACCTTAGCTGGATCTGCACGGCCCCTCACGAGTTTCATAACTGCCCCCATCAGGGGACCAAATGCCTTCTCGCCCCTCTCCCTAAGGAGGGCTTCATTATCCTGTAGCACCTTCTTGATTACAGCCTTGATTTCCCCTTCCGTCATGGCCGTGAGGCCAAGTTCCCTTATTGCTTCCTCAACTGAAGCACCTTCATGCTTGCAGAGGTATGCTAGGATATCGGGTATGGCCTCCTTAAAGGCCTTGCCATGCCCTATTAGCTCAAATAGCTCTAGGAGCTGCTCTTCGCCTATCCTATCTACATCAAATCCATCCCTTTTAAGGCTCTTCATGGTTTCAGTAAGGGTTGTAGCTACAACTGTAGCGGGAACACCTTTCTCAACGCCCTTCTCAAATAACTCAAGGACTTCCATATCTATAACCTGCCACGCCAGCTTCTTATTCAAGCCGTACTTACTCATTAGGCGTTCAGCTAGCTTCTCAGGTGGCTCTGGTAATTTCTCCTTAAGGGCCTCTATGTAGTCTGGGCTTATCTTCACAGGTGGAACATCTGTTTCTGGGTACATCCTTGCTGCACCTGGCCTTGGCCTCATGAACTTAGTCCTGCCATCTGGTAATGCCATGCGTGTTTCCCTTGGAACTCCAATTAGGGCTTGTTTTGCCCTTTCAAGGACGGCAAGGAGGGCCCTCCTACAACGCTCCTCATCTCCAGCCACGAAGACAACTGCATCCTCTGGCCCAGCTCCAACTAGCTCCCTTAGGGCTTCTACCTCATGCTCCTTGATGCCATAGGCTGGCACTTCATCTGTGTGGAATATGCCACCTAAGCCCGACCAGGCTGAAGCTATATCCGAGAGCTCCTTCCCGAACCTATGGCCAGGCATCACCTCCCAGGCCAGTATGCCTGAGAACTTAGGTAGCTTGAGGGCCAGGACGACGCCACCAGCCCTTAGGGCCTTCCTTATCAGCTTACAGCTCGTGCTCTCAAATACCTTAGTGGCATCTACTATATCGGGCCTTATGTCATCTGGCCTTAGGCCCCTGGATCTCAGCTCATCCCTTATCCTAAGGAGCTCAACCTGCCTCCTAACCTCGTTCTCTATTACCTTTGGTATTAGCTCTAGCTCCTGGACGCCCTTTACCTCTGTTATAGCTCCTCCCTCTATGGATATGTTCAGGTCCTGCCTTACGCTCCCTATGCCCCTTTTGACCTTCCCAGTAGCCCTCATTATCCGCCCTATGGCCAGTGCCACCCGCTTGGCCTCTTCTGGGCTAGTTATCACTGGGGCCGTAGCTACCTCTATGAGCGGTATGCCAAGCCTATCAAGCCTGTACCTAACCACATCAGGCCCCTCGCCTACCTTGCGGGCAGCATCCTCCTCAAGCCCTACGTGCTGGATGGGTATGGCCTTGCCTGCGACATCAATTTGGCCACCCAGGGCCACCACGCACGTCCTCTGGAAGCCAAATGGGGTTGAACCATCTATTACTATCTTGCGCATAATGTGGACCTCATCAACTGGCCTTGAGCCAAGGAGCAGGGCCACCTGGAGGGCTATCTCAAGGGCCTCCCTGTTAAGCTCGTGCGGTGGCTCCTCATCTAGCTCAACTAGGCAGGTAGTATCCTCATAGGCCTCATATACTATGGCCTTCCCCTTCTGGGCCTCAAAAAGGGCTGCCCTATCAACCTCGCCGACCTCGCTCTGCGTTGGCCTTAGGTACCTAAGGACCGTTAGGTCGGGCTCATCTAGCCTAAGCCTGGTTGGACAGCTACAGAATAGCTTACCAGCTGTATCCAGCTGCCTATGAACCTCAAGGCCTACCTTGAGGCCCAGCCTTGCGTAGTCTAGGCCCTCGCCCCCCAAGGCCATCAGCCCTTCCTATCAAAGTATATGTTCTTGCCAGTTGCCGATAAAGGTATCCCAAGGACTACATCAGCATCCATTAGGCCAAGCTCAAGGGCAGCTACGCCCACGGTAAACATGATGCGATTATCCACGTTTAAATCGGATGCTATTTTAACGGCTGAGCCCACTGCTATACCTAGATCTAGGATGGCCATCATGCAGTTAGGCCCCCTGAGGAAGCCCTTAACTGGCCTGTTACCCCTCGCCTCCTTGAAATTGGAGCATGTCTTAAAGCCACAGGCAGCGCAATCAAGCCCCCTTGGCTCTGAGCCAATAGCCCCTATGAGCAGGACGGCCTTAGAGCGCCTAATACAATTTGCATCCCTGCTGAAGAAGCCCAACCCAGTTCTAACTGCAATCTCATCCATTTTCTTAGCTAAGCGCTCAAGTTCCCCAGGCCCGTAGATGATGGCCGTCTTTATGACATCAACGCCCCTAGCCTTTGGCGCCGTCCTAGCAGCAATGGCCATGAGCTCCGCTACCCTAAGCAGGCCACTTAGCTCTGCGTTATCCTGGCTAACCACTGGCAATGCCTTCCCCGTGCAGGCTAGGCTTGGTATGGCTATTTAGCTTATTTGACCTCAAGTGGGCTTGTGATGGTCTTGATCAAGTCTGACCTCGTTATGATGCCAACTATATCCTTACCCCTCATCACTAGGACACCAGGATACTCCTCAAGCAATATCCTTACCTTATCTATACCAGTATCCTCTGGCACGCAAGGTAGAGGGGGCTCCATGATGTTCTCCACAACCTCATTAGCAATCTCAGGCTTTAGGTTCTTAACGATACATCTATCCGTAACCGTCCCGACCACCCGCCCATGCTCATCTATAACTGGCAGCTGGTCTATGGCGTACTTAGTCATGAGCTCTGAGACCTCCCGCACAGTTGTGCCAGGCCTCACGAACTTCACATCACGGGTCATGACGTCCTTGCACTTAGGGCCACGTATCTCCGTGAGGACCTCTAGGATCCTGTTCACAGTGGATAGCCTTGGGTCAACCTTGCCCAGCTCTATCTTAGCGATGTGCGCTTGGCTTACGCCAGCGAGCTCAGCTAGCTGCCTCTGGGTTAGGCCTGCAGCTATCCTCAACCTCCTGATCAACTTACCCGTTATCACCATTTCGACATATCGGCAGCCCTAGTCCTATTTAACTTTTCTATGGGCCATTTTATCTCAAGGAGGTAGCAAGTAATTATCCTTTAAGAGCTTCTTGCATACTTAGGCAAGCCTAACATGAGGGCGAGCACTAGCACTCCTGGAAGAGCCTTAGCTATACTTAGATAACCAGTGGGCATCAAATATGCGTTAGCGTGCTACGAAAGGCATATATTTAGAGTGGCTCCAGCGCCACACAGAGGCGGGGGAAAGTGGGCAGGCCAAGCAGGAACCTATTCGTAGATGAGCTGAAGCAAACGCCCATAGAGGAGCAGGGGCTTGAGATAGTAGAGCGTAAGGGGCTTGGCCACCCAGATTACATCTGTGATGCCATAATGAATGAGGTCTCGGTAAGGCTCTGTGCAGAGTACATGAGGCGCTTTGGCGTTATCCTACACCACAACGTGGATAAGTCGCTCCTAGTGGCTGGTGAAGCTGAGATAAGATTTGGTGGTGGCCATATGCTCAAGCCCATGCTCTTAGTCTTTGGCGATAGGGCCACTATGGAGTACCAAGGCGAGGAGATACCAGTAGCTGACATAGCTGTTCAAACGGCTAAGGATTGGTTTAGGAAGCACATGCGCTTCGTGGATCCAGAGGAGCACGTTAGGTACCAAGTAGAGCTAAAGCCTGGCTCCCCATCCCTAGTGGATATATTCAAGAGGGAGAAGATAGGGGCGAATGATACTTCAGCTGCAGTTGGCTATGCCCCTATGAGCAGGACGGAGAGGGTCGTCCTAAGCTTAGAGCGATTCCTGAACTCACCTGAGTTCAAGAAGGAGTTCCCAGAATCAGGTGAGGACATAAAGGTCATGGGGTTTAGGCTTAAGGATAAGCTTAGCCTTACCATAGCTATGGCCTTCGTAGATAGGTTCGTGCCAAATGAGGCCCACTACTTCAGGGTCAAGGACATCATAATAGAGCGGATACTTGACTTCGTAAAGGAGAACTTTGACTTCTCAGATGTCAGCGTGGGGCTTAACGTGCTAGATAAGCCTGGCCGTGGGCTTGGTGGTGTGTACCTAACCGTCCTTGGAACTAGTGCTGATAGCGGTGATAGTGGCCAGGTCGGGCGTGGGAACCGTGTTAATGGCGTTATATCACTTAATAGGCCCATGTGCTCTGAGGCAGCAGCAGGCAAGAACCCAGTTAGCCACGTAGGCAAGATATACAATGTCCTAACACACAAGATGGCAGACGCTATATACAATCGTGTCCCAGGGCTGAGGGAGGTCTATGTCTGGCTCCTAAGCCAGATAGGGAGGCCAGTTGATGAGCCACTTGTAGCTGCCGCCCAGGTCATACTTGAGCCTGGCGTTAAACTAGCTGATGTAAAGAGCGAGATTGAGGAGGTCATGAACTCCGAGCTAGATAGCATAAACGACCTAATATGGAAGCTCGCTAAGGGGGAGACAAACATCTGCTAGGCAAGAGGCGCCTCAAGCATGGAGTGGGATGCTTGGCTGCTCCTGGCTAAGTCAAGGGCAGAGGATGCCGTTAAGGCTAAGGCCTCAGCGATCAGGAAGAAGCTATTTAAGCTTGAGAAGGCCATTTCCGATACCTTATCTGAGCTTAGCTCTACTTTAAGCACTTTTCAAGATCTTAAGCAAAAGTTAGAGGGCCTGATGGAACAGCCTCATGCCCTCGTACGTAGGCTGGTAGTAAGCCTAGGGGAGCTTAACGAGAAGGCTGGTAGAGCAGAGGAACTAATGGCCTTTCTAATGAAAGTTTTACCTAAGTGGCCGACCTGGGCTAAGGAGGTAAATGAGCTATTAGATAAAGCCATTTTCCTAGCCAAGTCGGGTGATGGAGC
>DQYM01000169.1 GCA_011040545.1 Candidatus Bathyarchaeota archaeon
GATGGCCGTAAGTTCATGGAGGCTGCCCGTGAGGTCGCCCCAAGGAAGCCAATAGTGGTCCTGAAGGCTGGTCGGACGGAGGCTGGCTCTAGGGCTGCCCTCTCCCACACGGGCTGGCTAGCTGGGCAGGCTGCTATCTACGATGCTGCCTTCAAGCAGTGTGGCGTTATTCAGGCTAGGAACTTTGAGGAGCTCTTTGATATGGCTAAGGCCCTAGCCCTCCAGCCACCAGCTGAGGGGCCAAGGGTAGCTATGGTTACTAATGGGGCTGGGCCATGCGTTATGGCAGCAGATGCCATAGTTGAGCGTGGCCTTGAGCTAGCCTCCTACGAGCCCAAGACGGTTGAGTTCCTGAGGGCCGAGCTACCGCCCTTCTGCATACCTGGCAACCCAGTAGATCTAACTGGCTCAGCTACATCAAGGGAGTATGAGGTGGCCATGAGGGCCTTGCTAGAGGACCCAAATGTGGATTTGCTCATGCCATTCTTCGTGTTCCAGGACACGCCCCTAGATGAGCACATCATAGATGTGGTAGCTGAAATGAGGCGCTACGGCAAGCCCATCGTGTGCTGTGCTGCAGGTGGCCCATACACACGTAGGCAGGCTAGGAGGCTTGAGGACCTCGGCGTGCCTGTCTACCCGATACCTGAGCGAGCGGTAGCTGCTGCCTACGCCCTAGTGGCCTATGGGCAGGTGAGGAAACGCTATACGTAGTGAAGCCTTTTAAGCTAGGGCAAGTAAGACCCCTGGGGTGTGCTGGGATGTCCATATCAGAGCAAATTGCAGATAAGCTAAGGGCGCTTGAGGCCCGTATGCCTGAAGTTGAAGCTGGCCTCGTAGCTACACCAGATGGCCTTACCATAGCTAGCGCCCTATCACCAGATGCAGATGAGGAGAGGATAGCTGCTATGTGCGCTGCTGCCTTCAGCACAGCCGAGAGGATCTGCAATGAGCTAAATAAGGGTCCTGTTCAGATGAGCTTTGTAAAAGGTGATGGTGGCTACGTGCTCATAACGAGCTCAGGTCCAAATGCCATATTGATGGTAATGGCAGCACCCAAGGCTAAGCTTGGCCTCCTCTTCCTTGAGATGAGGAGGCTAGCTAAGGAGATAGAGGAATTGGTTAAAGGCCCTTAAGCTAGCATTAACCTAATAGCAAACCTTTTTCCTAAGTAGCCATAGGTGGTATTAGGCTTGTCCAAGGGCGAAGGGCCACTTATAATAGCTGACGTAAGGGAGAGCAGGCTAGTCATACTTGAGCTACGTAGGCTTGGGGCTCGTGTTGAGGAGAAGGCCATAAGCCCAGGTGATTACGTGGTCGGTGAGGGCTTCGGGGTTGAGCGTAAGTCCTTCTCTGATTTCATTCAATCAATTTTCAAGAAGCGCCTCTTCGAGCAAGTAGAACGCCTTAAGGAAGCCTACCCCCACTGCTGCCTTGTTGTAGAAGGCGATTCACTTAGGATAGCTAGCCTCCCAAATCCATCTATCTTCTGGGGAGCCCTAGCCAGGCTTATAACTGATGCAGAAGTGCCCGTCGCCTTCACGCCAGATGAAGCCCACACGGCCCTCTTCCTATACTCGTTGGCGAAGAAGCTTCAAGAGGCAGGTGAGAAGGTAGTTGCTCGCTATAAGCCAAAGATGATGAGCCTTAGGGAGCGACAGAGGTTCCTAGTTGAGGGCCTACCAGGGGTTGGGCCAAAGCTAGCTGATAGGCTCCTGAGGACCTTTGGCTCCGTCAGGGCGGTGTTCAACGCCTCAGAGCACATGCTAGCGAAGGTAAAGGGAGTTGGCCCAAAGAGGGCTAGGGAGATCAGGGCTGTAATAGATGCCCCCTACCTTGGCCAGGGGAGCCAGCTTGCCTTCTTCACCCGCACAGAGAAGGAAAAGCAATAGAAGCATGTAGGAGCAGCTAAAGGGGAAGGTGCAATAGCCATTTAGGCTCAATTAACCTTCCCTCAGCCTTAAGAACCGAAAAGCACCATCAACCATGGCTCTCTACTGCCTTTCTAGAGGTTATCCCTCTGGAGAATAACGTTAATAAGGAACCTCCTTCCTCCAGGGGAAGGGGCGAGGGACATGGAGGCGCTCGTGGTCCTTAAGACCGAGCCCTCGGAGGTAAGCTTGAAGGCCTTCTTAAAGAAGCAGGGCCTATTACCATACGTGCTGGGTGGCCTTATGTTGGTGTTCGTGAACGGCAAGCTCGTGGAGCCATCTGAGGTTGGCCTCATAACTATCTCCCCAAAGGATGAGGTAATCGTGCTACCACTGGCCCAGGGTGGCTAAGCCAAGTCGGCAAGTAGGCGAGGAGCTCATGCCAGCGAGGTGGGGCAACGTGAAGGCCTTTAGGCCTACCCCTACCCTCGTATGCGAGGGCTGGGAGATAGAGGTCCTAGATGAGGATTTAGTTAAGCTAACGTACAGGGCATCTGAGCCACCGATAGAGATGCTGTGGTATGCCGACCACGATATAGAGGTCTACGAGCTAGCTAGCTACATAGGGCTGATGAACAAGACGCTTGAGAAGGGCGAGCTTAGTGCTTGCGTAGGGGATGCATTCTACGAGTTAGTGCGTGAGGATGGGGAGTGGAGGCTAAGGGCCAGGGGAGGCTTGAACTTTGAGCTAGCAGGCCTAGATGTACGCCATGCCATGTGCATTACCTTGCTGCTAGCTTATGCTAAGAAGGAGGATCCCTTACGCAGTGATTTCTGCAAGGCCGTAAAGCTAATGGGCCTTATGCCCATTCTAGAGAGCCTTGGTAGAGTTGAGATCAGGTACCCCGATTTTGAGGTAGTGCTGAGCTGGCACGGCAGGAGGGTTCTAATCAAGCCCATAAGGGCTAAGCCGAAGAGCGAGCTCACGACCATAGCCAGCCTAATTGAAGCAGGCATTATTAGTGAAGATGGCCTAGAGGTTGAGGTGCCAGATGAAGACATAGAGGACCTTGAGGGGCTTATGGCTGGGCTACTGCTAGGTGAAATAGATGAGGACGATATTGACCAGCTAGCTTCGTGCTCGTCCATTAGGAAAATGCTAGCCGAGCTAGTGGTATCCAAGGTGCCCCATGAGTCGCAGGTGAGCATAGAGGAGGACAAGGTCGTGGTGGAGAACTCATACGGCACCTGGGAGATCGACCTCAGCGATGGGGACCTCTACTTAAACGGCGAGCGCATATGCATTAGCCCTGTTAAGCCAGGGCCAGGCATGGTAGTTCTCCCTGGGCTAGGGGCTCTCTACCTAGGTGAGGATAGCCTAGGGGTCCTGGCCTCCCTAATCACGGCCCTAAGGCCAGAGGACGTGAAGGACCCACGTCTAAGGGGCCAGATTGAGCATTGTGCTACTAAGGGGTAGGCCTAGCCCCCTTAATTGGGACCTTCTTACCAGGATTCATTATGCCATAGGGGTCCAGCACTGCCTTAAGCTCTTGGCACAGCCTTACGACCTGCTGGCTTACCTCCAGCTCCAGTAGGCCAATCCTCGTCATGCCTATGCCATGCTCACCAGAGAGAGCACCGCCTAGCTGGACGGCTAGCTTTACTATCTCCCTCTCAGCCTCCCTCACATCTGGCCTAAATAGGTCCTCCTTGGCCACCAGTATGGTCGGGTGTAGGTGCCCATCCCCAGCGTGGCCGAATATGGCTATTGACAGGCCGTAGCGCTCAGCTAGATCCCTTATGCGCTCTACTAGCTCTGGCAGCCTTGATGGTGGGACTATGACATCGCCCATCAGCATGCAGCCATGTACCTTCTCAAGGGCCTCGGCTGCTAGGGCACGCTTGGACCACATCTCATCGGCATTGAAGAAGACAGATGGCTCACCACAGCTTATGCCAAGGGCAGATATAGTTGCCTCTAGCTCAGCTAGCTTGAGCTCCATCTCGCTGAAACGCCTATCCTCGTCCTTAGACCAGCACTCAACCTCAAGCATGACGACTGCATCTTCCTCTGGGAAGCCGACCTTGTAGAACTTATTAACGGCCTCCATGGTAAGCCTATCCACGAGCTCCAGGGCCGATATATCTAGGCCAGCCTTGAAGAGTGCGTAAACGGCCCTACCAGCATCCCTAATATCGCTGAAGGGGAGGATAACGCCAAGCCTAGCTGGTGGGGCTGGGGCCAACTTGAATAGGACCTTCGTGAATAGGCCAAGCGTCCCCTCTGAGCCAACGAAAAGGCTCGTGAGGCCATAGGTGGAGACGTGCTTCCGTGTCCTAGAGCCAACCCATATCCTGCCGAGGGCTGGCGTTATGACCTCAAGCCCAATTACCCAATCCCTAGTTGGGCCGTACTTGTAGCTCCTTGGGCCTGAGGCATTCTCAGCTACCATGCCACCTATGGTGCACTGATCTCCAGATGCGGGGTTTGGGGGCAGGAAGAGGCCGTGTTCAGCTAGCTGGGCGTTTAGCTCATCGTATATCACGCCTGGCTCCACGAGTACCTGGTGGTCCTCTGGCCTAACCTCAAGGACCCTGTTCATGGCCGTGAAATCAACTACAACGCAGCCAGGAACTGGCACGGCACCACCGCTTAAGCCAGTTCCAGATCCCCTAGCTACCACGGGGACTTGGAACTCCACGGCAAGCTTAACGAGCTCCTCTACCTCAGAGGCATCCTTTGGCCTTACTACTGCAGAGGGAGGAGCTTCTATTTTTGTTTCATCCGACCAGTAGGATTTAGGTATGTCCTCAACTAGGAGCCTAGAACCAAATATGTCCTCAAGCTCCCTTAGGAACTCTGTCCTCGTTTTCAACCACCGAGGGGCTAGCCAGCAGTAGCGATATAGGTATTTCGTGCATCTAGGGCCGTAGGCAGGCACGTAAAGGTTTTAAATCTGTCCACCGCCCTTTAAGCCCCTGGAGCGAGAGGTGCTTGAGAATGGCATTCGCCATGCCTGGGGCATATGATAGGGCCATAACGGTTTTCTCTCCAGAGGGCAGGCTATTCCAGGTTGAGTATGCACAGGAAGCCGTCAACAAGGGGCGAACCATAATCGGCATAAGGTGCAAGGAGGGCGTTGTGCTTGGGGCAGAGGAGGAGCTAGAATCAAAGCTACAGGACCCCTCCTTTGAGTGGAAGCTATACCAGATAGATGAGCACATAGGCACCGCCATAGCTGGCCTAGGCCCAGATGCCCGCATACTCATAGACCAGGCGAGGGTCTACGCCCAGAGCAATAGGCTCCTGTACGATGAGCCAATTGATGTTGAGATAGTTACCAAGCGCATCTGTGATATAAAGCAGCTCTACACGCAGCACGCTGGCGTAAGGCCATTTGGCGTCTCACTGATAATAGGTGGCGTGGATAGGAAGGGGCCAAGGGTCTTCATAACCTTCCCTGGTGGTGCCTACAGGGCCTACAGGGCAGTAGCCATAGGCAAGGGGCGTGATGTAGCTGAGTCCATACTCATCAAGGAGTACAGGGAGGACATGACGCTTGATGAGGCCATCACCCTGGCCGTTAAGTGCTTGCTGAAGTCCGCTGAGGCCAGGGGGGAGAGCACTAGGATAAGGATAGCCATCATACCAGCTGATACCAAGAAGTTTAAGTTGCTAAGTGATGAGGAAGTAGAGGAGTACGTGAAGAAGGCTAGGTCCTAGCCCCGCTTAGCGTGGTGTGGGAGCATGAGGAAATACACGGTCGTGAGGCTATCTAGGGCTGGGGAGAAGTTCGAGGTAGTGGTGGATCCAGATAAGGCATTTAGGTTCAAGTCTGGTGAGGAGCTACCAATAGATGAGGTAATCGCTATGGACGTAGTGTACACGGATTGGAAGAAGGGGTTTAAGGCATCAAGGGAATCCCTCATAAAGGCCTTTGGCACAGATGACGTAAGGAAGGTAATTGAGGTAATACTGAGGAAGGGGGAGCTGCTCCTAACGGCTGAGCAGAGGAAGAAGCTCATAGAGGAGAAGAAGCGCCGAATAATCGCCTTCATATCAAGGCACTGTATTGACCCAAGGACGAAGCTCCCACACCCACCTGCACGCATAGAGCAAGCCCTTGAGGAGGTCGGCTACCCAATAGATCCATTTAGGGATGCTGAGGAACAGGCCCGTGAGGTAATAGAGCGCCTAAAGGCCGTCCTGCCGATAAGCATGGAGCTCTTCGTGGTGAAGGCCATCATACCCCCTCAGCACGTTGGGCGCTGCTACGGCGTGGTGAAGAACTACGGCAAGATCCTGAAGGAGGAGTGGGCTACCGATGGCTCATGGAAGGTTGAGCTTGAGATGCCAGCTGGCCTCTACGGGCCGTTCTTAGATAAGATAAATGAGCTAACAAGGGGCTCTGCTATAATAACCTTGGTGGAGGGAGGGAGTTGACGCTCTTCTTCAAT
This sequence comes from Candidatus Bathyarchaeota archaeon, assembly GCA_011040545.1. Taxonomy (GTDB): domain Archaea; phylum Thermoproteota; class Bathyarchaeia; order EX4484-135; family EX4484-135; genus EX4484-135. The sequence goes on from DQYM01000169.1 coordinate 6,330, forward strand.
AAGCGTGATTTAGTAGTGCCAGGCGACCTCTTGGCAGAAGGAGACTACGAACTTGGGGAGAACGTCTACCGTATTGGGGATAAGATCTACGCTACTAGGGTTGGCCTCTTTGAGCTTAAGGATAGCAAGGTATCTGTGATAGCCCTTAACTCCTTCTACGTGCCCAAGCCTGGTGATGTGGTCATAGGTGATGTAGTGGATATAGGCGTTGGTAGCTGGGCTGTTGATATAAGGGCGCCTAGGCTGGCCATCCTAAGGGCAGTTGATGCCCTTGGCAAGCCATTTAGGCCAGATAAGCAAGAGCTCTCCCGCTTCCTCACGGTTGGCGATACCATAATAGCTAAGGTGAAGGCCTACGATAGGACTAGGAGCCCACTCCTAACCCTAAGCGAGCCTGGCTTAGGCAAGGTTACGTCTGGTCGTATTGTTAGGATAACCCCATCCAAGGTGCCAAGGCTTATAGGGAGGAAGGGCAGCATGATCAGCATGCTAAAGCGTGAGACGGGGTGCAAGATCGTGATAGGCATGAATGGCGTCGTGCTCGTTAGGTGCAAGAGGCCTGAGGATGAGGAGCTCCTAGTAGAGGCCATAGAGAAGATTGAGCGTGAATCCCACGTAGAAGGGCTAACTGACCGTATAGCCATGATGATAAGGAGGAGGAAGGGCCTTGGAGCTTAAGAAGCCACCGCTAATTGATGATGAGGGCAGGAGGCTAGATGGGCGTGGGCCAGCTGAGCTCAGGCCCCTCCACATAGAGGTAGATGTCCTAGCCAACGCAGACGGCTCTGCCTACGTTGAGCAAGGCAATACGAAGGTGCTAGCTGCCGTCTACGGGCCTAAGGAGGTCCACCCAAGGCACCTTGGCCTCCCAGATAGGGCTGTGCTTAGGTGCCGTTACCACATGGCCCCCTTCTCAGTGAAGCAGAGGAAATCGCCAGCCCCAAGCAGGCGTGAGATTGAGCTCTCAAAGGTCATAAGGGAGGCCCTTGAGCCAGCCCTATTCCTCCAGCATTACCCAAGGACGGCCATAGATGTATTCATAGAGGTCCTACAGGCAGATGGTGGGACACGCTGTGCTAGCATAACAGCTGCCTCCCTTGCCCTTGCTGATGCTGGCATACCCATGCGGGACCTAGTGGCAGCCTGTGCAGCTGGGAAGATAAATGGCGTCCTCGTGCTAGACCTATGCGATATTGAGGATAAGCATGGCGAGGCAGATGTGCCACTAGCCATGATGCCTGGGCTAGGCCGTATAACGCTCCTACAAATGGATGGCATGCTCACGCCAACCGAGCTCAAGGAGTGCATCATGTTGGCCATAGAAGGCTGCAAGCAGATCTATGCTGCCCAGAAGGAGGCGCTAAGGGAGCGCTTCGTTAGGATAAGGAAGGAGGTGGAGGAAGCCGAGGGGCTTGAGCCAGCTGAGGGAGGTGGTGAGGCCTGAGGTGGATGGCCAAGGAGCCCGTGATATCCAAGATAAAGAAGAACAGGATAGTCCAGCTCATATCAGAGGGCAAGCGAGTAGATGGCCGTGGGAAGCTAGATTACAGGGACATAAGGGTTGAGAAGGGCATAATAGGGACGGCAGAGGGCTCAGCAATGGTTTGCCTAGGCCAAACTGAAGTTATAGTTGGCGTTAAGGTAGGCCTAAATGCCCCATACCCAGATACGCCTAATGAGGGCATACTAACCGTGAATGCCGAGCTCGTCCCCCTCGCTAGCCCTACCTTTGAGCCAGGGCCACCCGATGAGAGGGCTATTGAGCTAGCTCGTGTTGTAGATAGGGGCATAAGGTCCTCTAAGGCCATACCACTTGAGGAGCTATGCATAGAGCCTGGGAAGAGGGCCTACATACTGTTCGTGGATGTGTACGTGCTAAACCACGATGGCAACCTAGTGGATGCCTCAGCTCTAGCAGCCCTAGCAGCCCTAATGGACACCCGCCTCCTGGCCTACAGGCTTAAGGCAGATGGGAGGGTTGTGCTTGATAGCTCAATATGGAAGCCCCTCAAGGTCCAGAACTACCCAGTAGCAGTTACCATAGCC
>DQYM01000087.1 GCA_011040545.1 Candidatus Bathyarchaeota archaeon
CTCAGGATAGCCTTCCTAGGTGAGGAGATAGCAGATGCAGCTGCAGATATAGCTAGGACCATGCTGAAGGGCCTAGAGCCCCACCCAGTCATAAAGATGGCTATTGAGGAATCAGATGAGAGGGTCGCTATAGTTGAGGTAGGGCCAGATAGCCCACTGGTCGGCAAGGCCCTCTCTGAGGCTAAGATACCTGAGGAAACTGGCATGTGGATAGTTGCCATGCGGAGGGGAGGGAGGCTGTTCAGGCCCAAGAGGACGACCAAGATAATGCCAGGTGATGTCCTAATAGCCATTGGCTACGCAGAGGGCGAGAAGGACCTAGCTGAGCTAGCTAGGGGTAGCCCTGATTAGCTTGTTTATTTTAAAACAGCGAGCTGATGGGCTCCTTCTTAGTGCTGCTGCCTCTAGGTAAGCGTGCTAGCAGTCCTTGCTGAAGTCGTACTTCGTCTCTATGTCATCGCTACCGCACTTTGGGCACCTAAACACGAAGCTATCCTGCGTGTACCACCTGTGGCCACAGAAGGGCCAGCACTAACTGAGGGGTAAGTGTTTTTCATAGCATTACTCCCTAGTAGCTCGGCAAAGCCTTATGGAGCTAGCCAATAAACGCTACCTGGGACCCAGCATGGTGGTACGTGGGTCCCTCCTAACGGACGAGGATAGGGAGCTACTAAGGCGTGTTCACGCTCTACTTGAGGAAGTATTGGAGACACTAGAGATACTTGCCGATAAGGAGCTGATGAAGGCCCTCAAAGAAGCTGAAGAGGATGTAAGAGCTGGGAGGGTCAGGGACTATGAGGAGTTTATTAAGGAGCTTAGGGAAGCTGGCGAAACGTGATTTCTGCAAGTAGCCTCTATTAGGCCCTCTTGGCTAGGAAGCGAGCAACGGTATCCTTCTGAACTTCCTTCGTGCCCTCGTAGATCTCAATTATCTTCGCAACCCTGTAGAAGCGTTGGATATCATAGTCCTCAAAGTAGAAGTAGCCACCGAATATCTGGGCAGCCTCATCTACTACCTCAACGGCCACACGGGCAGCGTACCACTTCGCCATGCTAGATATCATTGGATCTGGCTTCCCCTGGTCGGTAAGCCAAGCAGCCTTGTACGTCAGGAGCCTAGCAGCCTCAATCTTAGTAGCCATCCAGGCAATCTTATGTGATACTGCCTGGAGCTCTATGAGGGGCTTCCCAAAGAGCGTTCGCTCCTTAGCGTACTCCAAGGCCCTATCAAAGGCCCCCTGGGCAACCCCAACGCCCTGGGCAGCAATCTCAATTCTACTCTCGTTTAGGAAGGCCAAGGTGTGGTAGAAGCCCCTGTTTAGCTCACCAAGGAGGGCCTCACCTGACACACGGACATCTGAGTAGGAGACCTCGCACGTCTGGGAGGGCCTAATGCCTAGCTTGCCAGGCATCTTCACTACATCAAGCCCCTCTGAGCTAGTTGGCACGATGAATAGCGATTGCCCACGATAGGGTGGCTCTACCTCAAGGTCGGTTTGGCATAGCGTTATCACGTAGCGTGATAGGTTTGCGTTCGTTATGAAGGTCTTGGTGCCATTTATAACCCAACCTGAGCCCTCACGCCTCGCTACCGTCCCAAGCCGCTTTGATATATCGCTGCCACCAGATGGCTCCGTGAATGCAGCTGCGGAAAGGCTCTCACCCTTGAACACAGGCACAAGCCACTCTTCCTTCTGCTCCTCAGTTCCAAACTTCAATATGAGCTCTGCTCCAAAATCAGCTAAAACAAGCGTTATGCCTAGCTCAGGATCAGCTCTACACATCTCCTCAGCTACTAGGACGTTCTCAAGCACCCCAAGGCCCTGGCCACCGTATTCCTCTGGTATGTGGATGCCTATGAAGCCAAGCTGGCAGGCCTTCCTATAAATGTCCATGGGGAACTCCTCCCTCTCGCAGTAGCGCCTAATAACGTCTTCTGTGAACTCCTTCTCACAGAACTCCCTAACCGCAGCCTTGATGTCCTCCTGCTCTTCAGTGAGCTTGAACTCCAAGGCCCGCACCAAGAGCTTGATGGCCTTAACGGCTTAAAAGTTACCAGGTCTTAGGGGTCCTGATGCCCCCACCCACCCTAGCTAAGCGATTGGTGAGGCTTGAGGAGGTAAGCTCAACTATGGACGTAGCAAAGCAGCTAGCTGAGGTAGGCTGGCCTGAGGGCACGCTCGTGGTAGCAAGGACCCAAACGGCAGGTAGGGGGAGGTTTGGGCGTTACTGGGCATCCCCTGAGGGGGGCCTATGGTTCTCCCTTATCCTAAGGCCCAAGCTAGAGCCAGAGGACTTCTCTAAACTGCCAATAGTTATTGCCTTAGCTATCGCAAGGGCGCTTGAGAAGCACCTTGGCCTTGAAGTAGGGCTTAAGTGGCCAAACGATGTGCTAGTAAGGGGCAAGAAGGTATGTGGCATACTCATTGAGAGCGCATCATATGGCCGTGAAATAGCGTATGCTATAGTTGGCGTGGGATTGAATGCTAACTTCAGTCTTGAGGCCTTACCCGAGGAGCTAAGGGGCATCGCCACGACCCTAAGGGAGGAGCTCGGCAGGGACGTGGATCTAGAGGAGCTCCTGATGGCCATCGTAAGGGAGATCCAGGATGCCTACCTTGCCCTACAGGAGGGCCGTGGGGAGGAGCTGCTTAAGGAGGCAGAGCAGCTCACGGGCTTCCCAAGGGGGCTACGGCTGCTCGTAGGCGATGAAGTGCTATCTGGCGTGGCCATCGGCCTAGCCAGCGATGGCTCGCTCCTGCTCAAGCTACCAGATGGCCAAGTAAGGCAGCTCCACTGGGCACTTGCGACCGTGCTGGGTGCTCAGGCTTAAGAGGGCCGAAAGTGGGCCAGGTGTAGGTGGGAGCATGTTAAGGGAGCCAACTGTAGCTGAGAAGATAGCTAGGCTAAGGGAGCTAAGGGAGAAGGCCAAGCTGGGTGGGGGGCCAGAGCGCATAGAGCGCCAGCACGCAAAGGGCAAGCTAACTGCTAGGGAGCGCCTTGAGGCCCTACTGGACCCAGGGAGCTTTGTAGAGCTAGATGCCTTCGTGGTCCACCGCTGCTACGACTTCGGCCTTGAGAAGAGGCGCTACCTTGGCGATGGAGTTGTAACTGGCTACGGCACCATAGATGGACGCTTGGTATTCGTCTTCGCCCACGACTTCACGGTGTTCGGTGGCTCCCTCGGCGAGATGTTCGCTAAGAAGGTATGTAAGATAATGGATTTAGCCATGAAGGTTGGGGCTCCAGTAATAGGCCTCAACGATTCTGGGGGAGCTAGGATACAGGAGGGCGTAGCAAGCCTAGCTGGCTATGGTGATATATTCTTCAGGAACGTGCTTGCCTCTGGCGTCATACCGCAGATATCAGCCATAATGGGTCCCTGTGCAGGTGGTGCCGTCTACAGCCCAGCCATGACGGATTTCATAATAATGGTCAGGGGGATTAGCCACATGTTCATAACTGGCCCAAGGGTCGTGAAGGCAGCACTAGGCCAGGAGGTAACATTTGATGAGCTTGGTGGTGCTGATGTCCACGCTCAACTAAGCGGTGTAGCCCACTTCGTAACGGATACGGAGGAGGAGTGCTTTGAGCTCATAAGGCGCCTGCTAAGCTACATACCATCTAACAACATGGAGGACCCACCATACGTGGAAACGGGCGATGATCCAGCTAGGATGGATGAGCGCCTAAACAGCATCATGCCAGATGACCCAGATAAGCCATATGATGTAAAGGAGATAATAAGGAGCGTGGTAGATAACGGAGAGTTCCTCGAGGTCCAGCCCCACTTCGCACCTAACATAGTAATTGGCTTCGCTAGGCTAAATGGCCACTCGGTTGGCATAGTAGCTAATCAGCCCCTATGGTTCGCAGGTGCCCTTGACATAAACTCATCATGTAAGGCAGCTCGCTTCGTCCGCTTCTGCGATGCCTTCAACATACCCATAATTACATTCGTAGATGTCCCTGGCTTCCTCCCTGGCATAGAGCAAGAGCACGGTGGCATAATAAGGCATGGTGCTAAGCTCCTCTACGCATACTGCGAGGCCACCGTCCCCAAGATAACGGTCATACTACGTAAGGCATACGGTGGAGCCTACGATGTAATGGGCTCAAAGCACTCTGGAGCTGATGTAAACCTAGCTTGGCCAACGGCGGAGATCGCTGTGATGGGGCCTGAAGGAGCAATCGACATAATATTCAGGAAGGAGATTGCAAGTGCTGAAGACCCAGAGGCCCTTAAGGCCAAGCTAGTAGCTGATTACAGGCGTAAGTTCGCAAACCCATACGTGGCTGCTGAGAAGGGCTACATAGACGATGTTATAGAGCCAGCTGAGACGAGGCCGAGGCTCATATCTGCCCTTGAGATGCTGCTCAACAAGCGTGAGAGCAGGCCATTCAAGAAGCACGGCAACATACCGCTGTGAGCGGGCTAGACGAGGTAAAAGCTCCTTGGCCAAGCCTTAAATTAGCCCTTGATGCTGATGGTCTAGGATGTTCAATAAGATCCTGGTGGCGAATAGGGGCGAGATAGCACTCCGCATTATGAGGGCCTGCCGAGAGCTAGGCATAGAGGTCGTGGCCGTTTACTCAGAGGCCGATAGGGACTCGCTTCACGTGGCCTACGCAGATGAGGCATACTGTATAGGCCCTCCGCCACCTAGGGAGAGCTACCTGAACATAGAGCGCATAGTAGATGTAGCTGAGAAGTGTGGTGCTGAGGCCATACATCCAGGTTATGGCTTCCTAGCTGAGAACCCAGCCTTCGCAAGGGCCTGTAGGGAAGCTGGGCTTGAGTTCATAGGGCCAACGCCAGAGTCCATGGAGCTCATGGAGAATAAGGTAGCTACCAAGCGACTAGTGGCTAGAGCAGGCGTGCCTGTGATACCTGGCCCCCTTGAGCCTGTTAAAGACGCAGATGAGGCTGTTGAGGTCGCAGAGGGCCTAGGCTATCCAGTCCTGCTGAAGGCTGCCCTAGGCGGGGGTGGCCGTGGCCTCCGCATAGCGTGGAGCAGCGATGAGGTAAGGCACCTATTTGAGTCTGCGAGCAGGGAGGCAGAAACGGCCTTTGGGAGCTCAGAGATCTACGTGGAGAAGTACGTTAGGAGGCCAAGGCACATAGAGGTCCAGCTCCTAGCCGATAAGCATGGCCACGTAATCCACCTAGGCGAGAGGGAGTGCTCAATCCAGCGCCGATACCAGAAGGTCCTAGAGGAGGCACCCTCGCCAGTAGTTGATGAGGAGACTAGGGAGCTCATAGGCAGGTGGGCCATAAGGGCAGCTAGGGCCGTGGGCTACGTGAATGCTGGCACGGTGGAGTTCATAAGGGACCGTGATGGCAACTTCTACTTCATGGAGATAAACAAGCGAATCCAAGTTGAGCACCTCGTAACGGAGATGGTAACTGGCGTAGACATCGTTAAGGCCCAGATAAGGATTGCTGCTGGTGAGGAGCTCTGGCTTGGCCAAGAGGATGTGGTGCTCAGGGGCCATGCTATTAACTGCCGTATCTGTGCTGAGGATCCGTATAATGAGTTCGCCCCCTGCCCAGGCACGGTTGAGGAATTCAGGCTCCCTGGTGGCCCTGGCGTGCGGATAGATACGGCCCTCTACCCAGGCTACACGATACCCATCTACTACGACTCGCTGATAGCTAAGCTAGCTACCTGGGGCTCAGATAGGCGTGAGGCCATAGCTAGGATGAGGAATGCCCTAGATGAGCTCGTTATAACTGGCGTTAAGACCACCATACCGCTACATAAGGCCATAATGCTAGATGGGGACTTCATAGCTGGTAGGCTCCACACCGAGTTCCTAGACGAGAAGCTACCTGGCCTCCTCAAGGTAGCGAGGGAGGTAGAGGGCGAGCTAGAGCTCGTAGCTGCTATTGCATCTATCATAGCCTCTAGGAGGCTGGGTAGGAAGCCCATCTCACTACCTAGGAGGCGCCCACAGCCTACCCGCTCTGCCTGGAGGCTTATGGCCTTAGCTGGGGTAGGGCCTGGGGGGTGGGGCTTCTGGCCCATAGGGACTACGACGTGAAGGTTGGCCACAAGTCCTATAGGATAAGGCTCCTTAAGGAGGGCTGCGGGCTCATAACCCTAGAGGTAGGTGGCCGTAGGATCCATGCCCGCCTCCTTAGGGCACCTACCGATGATGAAATGAGAATTGAGGTAGGTGGCCGTGAATACACGGTTAAGGTAAGGCGCTCTGGCCAGCTCTTTGAGGTTTACGTAGCTGGTAGGCCATTTAGAGTTGAAGTAAAGCCAGTTAGGCCATCAAGGCTTGAGAAGGCCCCTTCAAGCCGATCTAGCATTAGGGCTAGCTTGAGGCCTCCAGGGAAAAGTGTTCCTAGGCTTGCCCCTAGCAAGGGGGCCATATTATCGCCAATACCTGGTAAGGTAGTTGCCCTTAAGGTTAGGGAAGGCCAGCAGGTTAAGAAAGGCGATATATTATTGATCATAGAAGCCATGAAGATGGAGAATGAGATAAGGGCGCCAAGGGATGGTATGGTTAAGGAGCTCCTCGTATCAGAGGGCTCTAGTGTTTCAACTGGCCAGCCCCTCCTCGTTTTGGATTAGGCCAGGTAGCTAGCCTAGAATATGAGGGGAGGCTTGTACTCACCGAATACCTCCCTTAGGACTCCGAATATCTCACCTATGGTTGCCTTTGCCTTAACGGCCCTTAGCACGTAGGGCATTAAGTTCTCCTCGCCTTCAGAAGCCCTCCTAAGGGCATCTAGGGCATCCTCAACCTTCCTATTATCCCTCCTCGCCCTCAGCTCCCTTAGCCTCCTCTTCTGCTCTTCCTCAACGGCTGGATCCACCTTCAGGAGTTCTACCTTAACTTCCTCTCCCTCAAGCCTAAACCTATTCACGCCCACGACCACGAGCTCTCCTTCCTCTATGGCCTTCTGCTGCTCGTAGGCAGAGCGTGCGATTTCCTTCTGCATGTAGCCTTCCTCTATGGCCTTAACAGCCCCTCCCATGCGGTCTATGCGTTCTATGTAGCGCCAAGCTCGCTCCTCAATCTCATTTGTTAGCCACTCCACGTAGTAGGAGCCAGCTAGTGGATCTACCGTCCTGGTAACGCCACTCTCGTAGGCTATGACCTGCTGCGTCCTAAGGGCTATGAGGACTGCCTCCTCACTTGGCAAGCAGAGGGCCTCATCAAATGAGTTAGTGTGTAGGGATTGCGTACCTCCTAGGACGGCAGCCAGGGCCTGTATGGCCACCCTGACGATGTTCACCAGGGGCTGCTGGGCAGTTAGGGTTGAGCCAGCAGTTTGCGTATGGAACCTAAGGGCACAAGAGCGTGGCTTCTTGGCACCGAACCTCTCCTTCATTATCCTTGCCCACATGCGCCTTGCTGCCCTAAACTTAGCGATTTCCTCAAAGAAATCATTATGGGCTGCGAAGAAGAAGGATAGCCGTGGGGCAAAGTCATCTACGTTCAAGCCCCTCTCCAGGGCTCCCTCTACGTATGCTATGGCATTAGCCAGCGTGAAGGCGAGTTCCTGGACGGCATTTGCACCTGCCTCTCGGATGTGGTAGCCACTTATGCTAATTGGGTTCCACCTAGGCATGTGCTTAGCACAGTACTCAATTATATCAACTGCTAGCCTCATGGATGGCTCAGGTGGGAAGATGTACATCGCCCTTGCTACGTACTCCTTTAGTATGTCGTTCTGCACCGTCCCACCGAGCTGGGCTTGCTCATAGCCCTGTGCCTCAGCCGTAGCTATGTACATGGCCAGTATGGCATTTGTAGTTGCATTTATGGTCATGGAGGTAGTTACCTGGCCCAGCGGTATGCCATTGAAGAGGCGCATCATCTCCTCAACGCTGAACACTGAAACGCCAACCTTGCCAACCTCGCCAGCGGCCATCGGGTGGTCGGGGTCGTAGCCTAGCTGGGTTGGGAAGTCAAAGGCAACGCTTAGGCCTGTCTGCCCTTGCTTAAGCAGATACTTAAAGCGCTTGTTCGTTTCCTCAGCTGTCCCATAGCCTGCGTACTGCCTCATGGTCCATATACGGCCCCTGTACATGGTGGCGTAAACGCCCCTTGTGAATGGGTACTGGCCTGGGAAGCCAAGGTCCCTTAGGTAGTCTAGGCCAGCTACATCTAGTGGTGTGTAGAGGCGCTTTACTGGTATCCCAGAGGCCGTCTTGAACTCTGGCTTCCTCTCAGGCCTCCTCCTTAGCGTTTCAGCTAGGGTGGTGGCCTCCCATTCTTCCATCTCGGACCTAATGGCCTCTAAGGACGACAAGGCCAGCCCCAATAACCCCCTGTTGGAGCTCCATTAAAGCATACCTCAATAAAGA
>DQYM01000113.1 GCA_011040545.1 Candidatus Bathyarchaeota archaeon
GGGCCCCAGTGGCCACCTGAGTGGGCTTCTCCCCAGATGGCAGTTGTTAGCGGGCTCTTAGCATATGCTGCCCAGCGACCAGAGCTTGGGAAGGCAGTACCAGTTAGTGGGCCAGTAGCGAAGATAAGTGGGTTCTCTGGGCTAAGTGGGTCTATGCCTGGCTTGAGCTCATCAAACAGCCAGCGGGCAGCAAAGCCATTCCCACCTACGTAATTGCGCATGAGGCCCTCTGGGAGCTCCTCAACCTTCCACTTGCCAGCCGTTAGGTCAACACGGAGGACCTTACCCATATACCCCCTCGGCATCCACTACCACCTCCTACCTTAGCGGGGGCCTCCACCAGAGCTTCCTTGCTAGCGTTGGAGATGCAGTTAGAGAGCGAGCCATGTTCTTACGCTTAAGCCAAAGTGCTTCTTCGGGCTCAACGAACTTAAGGGCGCTCTGGGGGCAGTACTTAACGCAGAAGCCACAGTAGGTGCACTTAAACGCCTTCTTCGTAACTGGATCCACGTGAACGGCCCCATATGGGCATACCGTAACGCACGTCCCACAGCCAGTGCACTTATCTTCATCTATCATAACTACATTCGTCTTTGGATCCCTGTATATAGCGCCAGTCGGGCATGCATCTATGCAGGTCCCACACTGCATGCAGAAGACGGGGGCATCTATGCCTGGCTCCATCTTGACCACGTATATGGCCCCTCTACGTGGGTTGAACACCTTGAACTTGTTAAAGGCACACATGAGTGCGCATCTCTCGCATCCAACACATAGCTCTACATCCGCAATTAGAACCTTAGCCGTTCTTCCTCCCCCCGCACGTTATGATGGTAGCAGGGAAGTTTAAGGTTTTCCACAAAGTGGCTCGGTCCTGGTGCCATACCTCATAGCTTACGCTCGGTAACACCAGCTCTCTTCATCGCCACAGAATATACTACTACGCCCCATAAAGCCTTTCTGCCATATCCACTACCGATGGCGTGAGCTTATATAAGGGCATGGGCCTACCAAGGTGCATGTCGGCCCAATTTGCGTATAAGCAGGCCATAGTAGTTAGAACTGACATAAAGATGAGCAAGGGTAAGCTAGCTGCTCAAGTAGCACATGCAGCTGTTTCAGCAGCAGAAGAAGCTAGGCGTGGGAGGCCAGATTGGCTTAGGGCCTGGCTTGAGGAAGGCCAGAAGAAGGTAGTCCTCAAGGTCGGCTCGCTTGAGGAACTCCTGGGCTTAAGGGAGAGGGCTAGCCAGCTGGGCCTCCCAAATGCCCTAGTAGTAGATAGGGGCCTAACCGAGCTTGAGCCTGGGACTATTACGTGCTTGGGCATAGGGCCTGCTCCATCAGAGCTTATTGATAAAGTAACTGGCCACTTAAAGCTCCTATGACTGTGGTGATATGGATTTGCAATTTAAGGAGGCCTCAGAGCTTGAGAGGAAAATGGGAATTGAAATCTACTTAACGACACAGGATGGAATTGGAGGTCGGATAAGGACGCTACTTAGCGATTTTATTGTAAGGGAAGTGCTTAGAAGTGGCTTGCGTGCTGAGGTAAGCCCAAAATGGCCATCTGGCTCCCTGCCAGGCAAGGGGAGCTTTCTCCTATGCACTTTAATCAAGAAGGGCATAGATACACTTACAGCTGCACGTGAACTAGCTAGGGCATTAGGCATACCGAATGGCCTAATCAGCTTTGCTGGCTTAAAAGATGCCAAGGCCATAACTGCACAGTTCATAACCATAAGGGGGGCAAAGCCAGGCCAGTTGGAGCTGCTAAGCTTTAGGAACATGCTGGTAGTCCCCGTGGAGTTTACAACTAAGCCAGTAAATCCCAGCGATCTAATAGCCAATGAGTTCGGCATTTTAATAAGGGACATAGGCATGCCTAGCACAGATGCCCTAGTTAGGCTTGAGGCAATCCTAGGGGACCTCAAGGAGCTAGGTGGCATGCCCAATTTCTTCGGCCACCAAAGGTTCGGGACGCACAGGCCAGTTACACACTTAATTGGTCGTGAGCTAGTGCTAGGTCGTGTAAAGGAAGCCGTAGAACTACTGCTAACCTATATTGGGCCTGGCGAGGGGGCTAGGGCAAGGGAAGCACGCTCTTACCTTGCAGATACATGGGATTTAAAAGGCTTCTTGGAACTCCTACCTAAGGGCATGTTCTATGAGAGGGAGGTAGCTAGGCACCTAATTAAGAGGCCAAGGGACTATCATGGTGCTATCAGGAAGCTGCCTATCAAGCTTAGGAAGCTATTTGTTCAAGCATATCAGGCCTACCTCTTCAACCGCTTCTTGAGCTCTAGGGCCAAAGAGGGCCTACCGCTCTCAGAGCCCCTCCCTGGCGATTGGGTTGTGCTCCTAGATGAGCATGGCCTCCCACATAGGGCTGTGAGGGCGAGTAGGAGCAACCTAGGCACGCTTAGAGGCTTGATTAAGGCTGGTAGGGCCTCGCTTGCCTTGCCAATCCCTGGCTTCAGGCAGGAGGGCTCAGGTGGAAGGCAGGGGGAGATTGAGGAAGCCATCCTAGAGGAGGAAGGCATATCCCCATCTGATTTCAAGGTCAAGGCCATGCCTGAACTCTCATCACCAGGCCAGCTTAGGCCAGCCCTCGCTAGCTTCAGGCTGCTTGAGGATCCCAGGGTAACGGGCGATGAGCTTAACCCAGGCAGGAGGGCTGTTTTCCTCTCGTTTAGGCTTCCAAGGGGCTCTTATGCTACCTGCCTCTTAAGGGAAGTTATAAAGCCAAGGGACTTAATTAAATCGGGCTTCTAGCTAAAGCTAGGCATCCTTAAGAGCTAAGAAGCTGGCTTGAGGGCTAGGCCAAGCCCCCTTAGGAGCACCTTAAGGAGCCTAGCACTAGCATTCCTATCCCCTAGCGGGGATGATACAACGCTTAGAAGGCAAGCACTATCTATGCCGAATTCAGCAGCCAGGGCTGGTATGAGGCCAGCAGCACCTACTATATGGCCCTTTGGCATTAGCTTGGCCCCAGCCTCAAGGAAGCGCCTACCTATTTCCTCAGATGAGAAGGCCACGAAGACGCCCTCCTGGACATTAGGCATCATGAAGCCACCTACGCCCACGATGGCCCTCACGCTTAGGCGCTTAGCTAGCTTAATTACCTCCTCGGATAGCTCATAGTGGCCTACTATATCCTCTGATCCTGGCTGGGCCTCGCCAGTTAAGATTACTATGTTAGGCTCTATGTTGCCTGCTGCGTAGAAGGTGTATGTAGGCAAGTAGCATATGCCATCCCTAACGACCACGTAATCTGGCAGCCTAGGCGATACTATGCTAGCAAAGGGCTCTGCATCTAGCATTTCAATTAAGTACCTAGCCACGCTCTCTCCAACGCCACCCATGCCTGGCAGGCAGGCTACTAAGAAGGGCCTCTTGAGCCTTGGCCTCTGGCTGATCAGCACGAGCGTTTTCATGCTGGCTAGAGGGCACGCTGGGCTCTTATAGGTGTTCTGCCCAGGCTAGCACAAGGCTTATCAAGCTTGTAGCATAAGAGCGAGCGGTGGAAGCATGGCTGAGAGGTTAGCTGAGAGGCTACCAGCTTGGATTGAGCTTGTAAAAACCTTCATTGAGTACTTCACGAACCACGAGCACGAGTTTGACCTAACGATAGCCACTGAGGTAGGGGGGCGCCCGCTAAGCCTACACATAAAGGGCAAGACGGTTAGGAAGACCATAGAGGAGTAGGACCACCGATTAGGTGCTAAGCTCACGACCATTCTACGCCTCCCCTGGTGGCTAGTGAGGTAAGGCCAGCTATCACGATTATCACTAGGGCAGCTAAAGCACATGCTGTGTAATCAAGCGGGGCTACATCATCGTGGTTATCTGGTGAAACAGGACTTAGATTTGTCTTCTCTAGATCTAACCTAAGCACCATACCTCCCCCTAGGCCCTCGGCCTCGTAGTATAGCGTTAACCCATCTGCACTACGCACTTCCCACCTAGCCCTAAGGTCAAGCTCATGCGATATCGCCTCCACTAAGATCACATCGCCATTACGCTTAACGCTTAGGCCATTAAGGCTACCTAGGGCATCCCAGAAGTCCCCTTCCGATGGCCAGAAGGGCCAGATGAAATACGTGCTAGCATTCTTAGCTACTAGCTCGTCATCTAGGTATACATCGCACTTAGGCCACTCAGCGTAGAAGGCCACTTGGCCACTAGGCCCCTTGCTAGGCAGGATCTCAGAACCAGATAGGCAGAACTTAAGGGATGAGCCCTCCCTAATGGTAACTCCATATATCTCAGCCCCTTCTGCACAGATAACCTGATACTGAGCCCAACTCCCCTTCTCCACCATTAAGTGATAGGTAGCTGGCCCACTAGGGGCCAGGGGGGCAAGGAGGAGCATCAGCGAGAGCAGCACCATGATGGCCAAGGCTAGCGCCCTCTAAGGGCTACTTGCACTACCCCTTAGGCTCTTTGAGCATGGGCTTGCCCAAGCCCTTTATTAGGGCTCTACCCAATTGGGGTTAGCCATGTCAGGTGAGGTAAGCATTAGGCTCCTTGTAGATGGGCGATTTACGCTCCCAAAGGCCCTACTGGTATTCGGGAAGTACTTTGGCGAAACCTACGAGGCAGCCCTAAAGCCCATGCTGATAGTATCAGAAGGGGAGCGAATACTAGTTGACACTGGCATAGGCCCCCTACCAGCAAAGCACACTCGCTTCCACAAGGTCATAAGGAAGCCTGGCGAGGGAATAGAAGCACAGCTCAAGGCCCTTGGGCTTAAGCCAGAGGACATAGATGTGGTCGTGAACACGCACCTACACTTTGACCACTGTGGCAATAACGCCCTATTTAAGAACGCAAAGTTCTACGTGCAGGCAGATGAGCTACGCTATGCTTACGCACCAGATAAGTTCATGAAGAACGCCTACATCCGCTCCTTCTTTGACCTAGAGGTTGATTACGTGCTCATCAGGGGCCGCTACAAGCTGACGGAGCACGTATGGCTCCTGCCAACCCCAGGCCACACGCCAGGCCATCAATCCGTGGTCGTAGAGCTCCCAGATGGCCGTAGGGTCGTCTACTGCGGTGATGCAGCTACGCTTAGGGAGTGCATAGAGCGTAGGAACATACCTGGCGTCCTCTGGAGGGCTGATGTAGCCCTTAGGTCCATAGATAGGCTTAGGTCCATAAGGAACGCCATATACATCTATGCCCACGATAATGAGCAGCTGGAGCTATTGCTCCCTTAATGGCACATTTATATTCCGTGGTACCTAGAGGCTAGTAGAAGGGAAAGGCCATGTCCATTAGAGCGACCTGCCCGACCTGCGGTAAGGTTGAGGAATACACACCTGATGAAGAAGACATAAAGGTAGCTAAGGCAAGGGGTGTAGCTTCTATTTCGTTTAACCATGGGGACCACGTGTTCATCGTCTTCTTTGACGCTAGTAGGAAGGTCAGGAGGACTACTACCCTTAAGGTAGTGCCATCTAGGCCTACTACCATAGCTAAGCCAGCTGAGGAAGCTAGGCCCCCAAGCCCACGTAGGGCAGTACCTGTTAAGGAGGTCCCGACCATGCCATTTGATGACCTCTGCTCCCTCCTAGGCGAGGAGAAGCTGGCCCTCATGTTGGTCGCCCTCACGGCTAATGCGAGGGTCGTGGTGGCATCATCATCGCCTGACCTAGCTAAGAGCGTTTGCTCCACCGTGCTAAGCCTCATGGGGCCAGTAGAGGCCGTAGTTGATGAGGCCCTAGGGCCAGAGGAGCTTAGGCCAGCCCTTAGTAAGCCAAGTGGCATGGTCATAACAGAGCACGGAAGCTTAATCGCCATCGGTGATGTGCCTAGCCATGTGGCCGTGATAGACCTAGAAACCTCAATTAAGCTATCAAGGAAGGAGCGGAGGGGTCTGAGGGCCATGCTGAAGGCAATTGAGAAGGCTAAGAAGCTAAGAGGTGAGGCTACGAAAGTAGCCTTCATAAGGAGCAAGGTAGTAAGGCTTAGGATGTTATTTGAGAAGGCCCTAGATGTCCTTGGGAAGATGGATAGAATAGGCGAGACGGTCTTTAAGCGTAAGGTAGACCCAGCTATCACGCCCGATGAGCTAGACGCACTTTACTTCGCCCTTAAGCGCTTCAAGGGCATAGATGTCTCAAAGAGGATAGTAAGGGGGCCAGCTGAGTTCGCAGTTAGATTTTAAGGATGCTAGCGTGGGAAGGTCGGCCTTGGGGACAAGCGTGAAGAGCGCTAGGAGGTATTCATCGCTAAGCAGGGAGGCGAGGAAGCCAGGCATAATCAACTTGAACCCAATACAGAGGGGGGGCATACTACCTGATGTAGCTAGGAAGGCCCTAGATGAATTCGGCGATGGGTATTCGCTTTGCGATTTCTGCACCAAGGGGAGGATAGATAAGATAAGGAAGCCCCCAGTAGAAGATTTCCTATCCGACCTTGCTTCCTTCCTAGGAATGGATGTCGTAAGGCTAACAAATAGGAGCAGGGAGGCCATGTTCGTAATCCTAATGGCCCTCAAGAGGTCAAGAGGTGGCTCAGCTATTGTCGTAGATTCAAATGCCCATTACTCAACTTACCTAGCTGCTGAGGCAGCAGGCCTAAGCGTGTTTGAGGTCCCGAACTCTGGCTACCCAGAGTACAAGGTGGACCTAGGTGCCTATGGGCGTGTAGCAGATGAGGTAGAGGAGGAGACAGGGGAGCCACCAGTAGCCATCATACTAACGCACGCTGACTCCCACTACGGGAACCTAAATGACCCAAGGCCAGTAGCAGCCCTGTGCAGGAAGCTCGGCGTGCCCTTCTTGCTGAACGCAGCTTACACAGCAGGCGTCATGCCGATAAATGGCGGGAAGCTCGGTGCTGATGCCTTAATATCAAGTGGGCATAAGAGCTGGGCCTCCTCTGGCCCAATAGGCATAATGGCGCTTAGCTCAGAGCTTGCTGAAGAGGTTTTAGTGCCTTCATCACGCTTCCCGAACAAGGAGCTATTCCTACTTGGCTGCCCAGTTCTAGGCGCACCACTAGCCACGCTCATGGCCTCATTTGCCTACGTAGTAGAGCGTGTGGAACGTTGGCCCGATGAGGTTAGGAAGGCCCGATGGCTTGTTGCTGAGCTAGAGCGCATAGAGGGGGTCCGCCAGCTTGGGGTAAGGCCAAAGGAGCACCACCTGATATGCCTTGAAACACCTAGCTTCCACGAGGTCGCAAGGAGGCACAAGAAGAGGGGCTTCTTCCTCTACCACGAGCTGAAGGCAAGGGGGATAGTCGGCATAGAGCCAGGCCTAACGAGGCGCATAAAGCTCAGTACCTACGGCCTATCAGAGGATGAGCTCGTGAAGGTAGCTGAGGCATTCCAAGATATAGCTCGTAGCTACAACCTAAGCGTGAGCTAGCATCAGAGCCTGGGCGTAGGGGCAGAGTTCCTGCCCATGCTGTACCCATTCACGCTTAAGCCTTTATGCGTAGACGTAGGGGGGCGGGGGGAAGTGATAGGCATGACTAAGCCCCCTGATAGGCTGGATGTGCTAACTGGCACCTGGTTCACCATGGGCGATATAGCTTGTGCTGAGGGAGCCATAGCTGCAGGCTGCCGTTTCTTCGCAGGATACCCGATAACGCCTGCAAGCGAGATAATGGAGCACATGGCCCGTAGGCTACCGCAGGTCGGTGGTGTTTACGTGCAGATGGAAGATGAGCTAGCATCTATGGCAGCTGTAATAGGTGCCTCCTGGGCTGGCGTTAAGGCCATGACGGCTACATCTGGGCCAGGCTTCAGCCTCATGCAGGAGAACATAGGGCTAGCCGTAATGACGGAAACGCCCTGCGTGCTCGTGAACGTGATGAGAGGAGGCCCCTCTACTGGCCAGCCGACCAAGATGGGGCAGCAGGACGTAATGCAGGCTAAGTGGGGCTCACATGGCGATTACGAGCTAATAGCCATAGCGCCATCCTCGGTCCAAGAGATGTTTGACTTCACCATAGAAGCCTTCAACTACGCAGAGCGATACAGGTGCCCCGTCATCGTGCTTGCAGATGAGACAGTTGGGCACATGAGGGAGAAGCTCGTCATACCTGAGCCAGAGGAGGTAGAGAAGCGATTGGTCTCACGCAAGAGGCCAAGGGTCCCACCTGACGAAGCCTTTGCCCCTTTCATGCCAGATCCAGAGGACCTCGTGCCCCCCATGCCACACTTCGGCGAGGGCTACCACTTCTACGCAACTGGGCTCACGCACGATGAGTGGGGGAAGGTTA